>JAGXSK010000382.1 GCA_018333845.1 Clostridia bacterium
AAATCAATCTTGGCCCAGTCAAAGTCGAATATACCAACGGCTTTATTGTCCTGGTATTTAAGATTGCCTGGATGTATATCGCAGTGAATAGGGTTCATTGGCAGCTTTGCTGCATCTTCTGCAGGGATTAAGGTCATAACCCTATCTATCTCTTCTAAAATCTCGTCTAGATTTTTTTTATAATAATCATGAAATTTATTGTGCAATTCCATTTGAGCAAATTGTCTGTAAGTTTTAGGCAGGGTTGGGATAAAATCCATTATTTTAGGCTCGGCTCTTTCTAGTCCCCGGGGATCAAAATTCTTGGTAGCATCATGCAAAACTGCTAGAACCTCAGCTGCACTTGCATATTCTTCATCATTTAGATTGGGGGTATCCCATGTATACTTGTCTTCACCTGACAGATATTCATAAATGGCAAAAAACCTTTCTATACTCTTACCGCCATTTTCTTCCAAGAGTTTCACATAAGTGCTTCCATCTTTAGTAGGTATCAGTCCCGCCGCAATATCCAGTCCATTTTCTTTAGCACAGCTTATTAATGCATGTTCAAATTTTACTTCATTTTCACCTATGCCCTTTTTATACTTTCTTATAAAGTATTCTTGCCTTTGTCCATCCTTATGGGTATAAATACCAAAGCTTTTGTTTACATAGCCTCCAAAAATTTCATAGGCATCTTCAATGGTGCCAATATCATAATGATTTTTGACAATATCATGTATCTGATTTCTGACCAGGGTTATTTCCATTGTTTCATACAAGTTTTCAGCAAATTCCTTTAACTGTGCACTCTGCGCCAACATAGCGGAGGCTTTTTTTGTGTCTATTTCTTTTAAATGCAGCATCCTGCTGGTATCCATAGTAGTCCTCCTTACATATAGATCTTTTTAAGTAACACCATGAAAATTATTCTAACTATTTGTCAATAATTTAAAGTTTATGAGAGTTACTATCTCCCCTTCCTATAAATAAGTACCTGCGTATGATACAAATTTACCAGTTTGTAAAATATTTTAAAAAATTCAGTAATTATAAATTGTTGCAATATTGGTGCCAAAAATATTAATTTGCAAATTACTTGAAAATCCACAGTATTCTCAATAAATGCAGCTATTTATTTAAGTCCTATTTGACTCATTGAGTTTTTATTGACTTGAAATCTTTGTGATTTTAGCTAAGATTTAAAATTATCAAATAAATATTTAGATGAAATATATTATTTATTGTCAACTTATCATAAGGGATTTTGTACATTGCACAGATTTTTTTATTTTTTTTATTCTAATGGGATTTTCGGCATGAAAATTGCTTTTATAATTTAATTATTATTACATCCCAGAACCTATCATAAAGGGGGCTAGTTCATGGTTTATTTCTTAGCAGCGTTTGTATTTCTTTGAGATGATTAATTATAAAACTATTGCGGTATTATTTCAATAAATTTAAATTTTTAATTATATTTTATTTTAATTAATTAAGGAGGCTAAAAAGATGCAGGAACAAATTATTTTAGATTCATCCATGAAATTAGATCACGTGGGTAGAATTTTATCCATGATCAGCAAGGTGCCTTATTTTACAGAAAAAAATGCCAGGGTAAGTCAAATAGAATATTTGCTTGGGGGATTAACAAACAGCAATTACAAAGTAATCATTGGAGACAAGGCTTACGCTATACGTGTTGCAGGTGATGGTACAACTGAATATTTAAATCGTCCCGCCGAAAAGCATAATGCGTCTTTAATGTCTGACATGGACATTAATGCGAAAATTTTCTATTATGATGAAACTACTGGAAATCAGATATGCAGCTTTATTGAAGGCAAGACCATGCATATTCCTGACTTTCAGGATGAGAAAGCCCTTAAAATGGCAGCCCAAATTTTTAAAAAATACCATTATTCCGGCCTGGAATTTATGGACCACTTTGACCCAATTAGGATCACAGATGAATATAATGCTCTCCTTGCCAAAAAAGACTTTAAGGAATTCTTTGAAGGATTTGACAAGGTACGAGAAAAGTTTGAAGCAATCAAGGAGGCCTTTGAAAAAAATCCTCCAAAGCTAGCCCCCTGCCACAATGATCCACTGCCAGAAAACTACATTTTAAATGGAGAAAAGATGTATCTAATTGACTGGGAATACTCAGGAATGTGCGACCCATCCTTTGACCTTGCGGCTTTGATAATCGAAAACAATTTAACTCCAGAACTAGAAAAGGTGTTTTTAGAAGAGTATTTCGGCGGCGAGCTGACAATGAAGCAGTACGGACAGGTAGTTATCAACAAGTTCCTCTGCGATGCTCTCTGGTCAATCTGGGCACTATTACAAATTGCCACCGGCAAGCCATACGAAAATTACTGGCCATACGGATTGAACAGGTTCCATAGAGCATTAGGCTTTATGAATGATGAAAACTTCGATAATTATATAGAGGCAATTAAGGAATAAGTCAAAAACAACTTAAGTAAAACACCATAATTAAAGGGGGACCAGATGGTCCCCCTTGTTCTTTAAGTTCTACTTCTTCTTTTCACTGGCCTTAATTTCTGCCGTTTCTGCTTCAGCTTCTGCCAAAATATCCTTCAAGCCCTTTTGAATGTGCTCTGGCAGCGGTTCTGGCTTAAAGTTTTCAAGAATGTCTATGGCGGCTTCATAGGATCTTTCAACGATATCCTTACCGCCCCTTTCCTTCCAAACTTCCCTGGTATTTCTGTCAATCAACTTGGTTTTTGATAATTCCTTAAAGTTCTTATAAGTATGTTCGTGACTGATGAATTCGCCAGCGGGTCCTACCTCTGCAACTACATCAACAGCCATCTTCTCATCGCTTATAGGAATTCCCTTCACAGTATGCAGGAGCATCTCAGCCATTTCATTCTGCATTAACAGCTGAGCATAGTCCCAGGTCAATCCACCCTCAAGCATACCTAAACCATATATCATGTTGGCACCTGCCAACGCTGGTAAGAGCGCGGTTAGGGTAAACTCGTGAGCTGCCTGGGCATCAGGCACTTTGCTATCACACTATCCACCTGCAACCCAGCTTGGAATCTTGTAGAATTGAGCCAGCTTTGCTACAGCAGCACTAAATAGGGCCAGTTCAGGTGTTCCTACTGCTGAAATAGTTGTTCTTAAGTCAATCATGGTTGTAGATGTACCATAAACCATGGGATATCCACGTTTAACCTGCTGAGCAAGGACAAACATGCTAAGGACTTCAGCATTATGAGTTACTAACACGCTGCCCAGGTTAACACACGCAGTACCACCAGCCAGGCCCATTGCGTTGATTTTTGCAGGCAGGCCTAATTCAATGGCTTGCAGAAGTGAATCTACAGCATGTTCTGAATGGAGCAGGGGACTGATGGGATCAGTACTTGTGGAAAATAGAGGCCTCTGTCTAAACTTATCCTCACCGCCTGCCACCAAGGCTCCCATTTTAAAGGCAGCGCGAATGTTTTCAGGTCTGTTCATTCCAATATAAGCATGCTTTGTACAATTATTTAAAAAGGCTTCCACAACGTATACTTGACCTACATCAGGATCCACCTCTTCTGGGACCAAGCACCTTTCATAAACAACAATGTTATCTAATGCTTCACATACTCTGGCAGAATCCCATACATCCTCCTTGGTAGGCTTTCTAAGTTGTCTCGTATAGGGATCTATTAGTTTAACAGCTTCACCAAAGTTAACAAAGCCTGTTCTATTTGATTCACAATACCAATCATTTTTGGGGTTTCTCCCGCAAGCCCTAAAAGTGCTTGGTACTGAATGGATTGCATCCTCTACCAGGTGTGCGGGAATTTTAACAATTTTTGTATCCTTATCTACTACACATCCGCTGCTGTAGAATATTTCTCTTGCCTTTGCACTATCAACCCTGACCCCAACATTCCAGAGAACATCTAAAGTAGCCAGGTGAATGTCATACAGCTCATCATCAGTAAACATTTTCAGGCCTAGTCCATTGAGCTTATGGGAACCGGCATTTAAACCTCTTACCAAAATATTCACCTCCAAATTTTTTACACTTTATTTATACCCTTAAGTATAAATATAAGAATTAAGAGTTATCCAGACACCTCCCTTGTATTCTCCTAAGGTTTCACATCATACGCAGTTGCCATAATAATCTGCAATTTCTATGCCATAAAAAAGAAAATGCCCGGTATAAAGCCCGGACATGCTTATCCTAATTAAAGATAAAAATTATTTTGCATTCTTTGCAATCTATCTAATCCATCCTTTTTATTAAAAATTTAAGTCAAAAATGATTTGCTTGTTTTAATATTATTTATTATTGCAATATTTCCTTATTAACCTGCTGGCCTTGCTCTGGCTAATTCCCAGGGCCCTTGCCACTGCATAAGAGCTGCCTAGATCCTTATATGCATTTTCCACTAGACGCTTTTCTACTTCTGATACAGCATCATCTAAAGGCATGTGGGTTGTGGTAAATGTTATCAAAGATTCTGACTTGGAATTAAATTGGAAGGTTTTGGGAAGGTGGCATACATCTATTACTTCCTCTTGAATCATAACCACCAATCTCTCTATGGTGTTTTCCAGTTCCCTGACATTTCCAGGCCAGGAATACTGTATCAAGACATCCAGTGCTTCCTGGGTAATGGCATGGGACATGTTATATTTATCATTGAACTTGTTTAAAAAGAATTTTACAAGGGGTACTATATCGTCTGTCCTTTCTCTTAACGGTGGTATGTCTATCTCAAAAATATTTATTCTATAAAACAGGTCCTCTCTGAACTCACCCTTGTTCACCATCTTTTGTAAATTGCTATTAGTTGCAGCAATTATCCTGCAGTTGACCTGCTTTTCTTCCCGTCCCCCTACCTGAAAATACTGTTTTTCCTGTAAAGCCTGCAGGAGCTTGGCCTGTAGTCTTAAAGGTATTTCACCTATTTCATCTAAAAACAGGGTGCCCCCGTTAGCAAGCTCAATTAACCCAATTTTCCCCTTTTCACTGGCACCGGTAAATGAACCGCCTGAATAGCCAAATAATTCTGCCTCCATTAGTTCTGAGGGAATGGCAGCACAATTGATTGCTATAAAGGGTCCGTCACTTTGACTGCTGTTTTTATGGATAAATTTAGCCAGGACCCCCTTGCCTGTGCCAGATTCTCCCAGAAGGAGAACAGTTGAGTTAATTCTTGCAATTCTTTGTGCAAGTTCAAGAATATTCCTCATTTTTTTACTATGACAGACAAACCCTGGTGTTTCTATTTCTTTCTTGCGTAATTCCTCTACTTCCAGTTTGTATCTTTTAAGAAGCTGTTTGCTCATCTCCAGTTCGTGCTTGATGCCATCTGTTTCAGTAATGTCCCGGGAGTTCTCAATTATAAATTCTATATTGCCGTTTTCATCGAATATTGGCGTGGCGGTAGTTAACAGGGTTTTTCCAAGGCAAGTCTTCTGCTCCAGGGTAATACTCTGATTCTTTTTAAAAACCAGGGGACTTACCCTTGGACTCCAGTATTTTCTTTC
>JAGXSK010000383.1 GCA_018333845.1 Clostridia bacterium
CCAATTTCATCTAAATGCACCAGACCAATGCCGAAAAATACAACCACAGTTATATGGTCTTCCTTACGGGCTATTCCTATTTTACCACCTACATTTAGTCCTATAGCTTTAGGCATTATTTGGGATAAGGCTTCTCTTGTAGCCCCAGCTATTGCACCTTCATCAGCATGGGTATCCTTAATTATACCTTCTCTTTTGGCAGCTACAACGGTTCTTTCAATGATTTTTTTTACAGATGTTATATATTCACCACCATAATCTACTGCTGCCGCCTTTATGCCTAATTCCCTAAATGCCAGCTTTAGGTCTTCTTCCTCCTGGCGACTTTCACTAATGGCCAATCTGATAGCCACCGAAGCAACCTTTTTACTGCCTATTTTCATGGTACAGTATCACTCCTCGTATTAAGGCCTGTTAATTTTTACTTCCCCTATAAGATTATTTTGTGGAAGCAGGGTAAATCTTTCACCCACCTCAGGATATACAACATTTCCAGATGTGGCTATTATTTCAAAATCTAGCTCTCTGTTATAAAAACTTGTGTCTAAATAAATTTTATCTCCATCATTAACAATTAGGGTAATTTGGCCATCCCTTAAATCAGAGATTTGGTGATCATTAACATAAATTTTAGCATATGGTAATGAAAAAAAATCTGAACTTTTTAACGTTATGGTAACTAAATGATTATTTTCAGACGAAACCTCCCTGGCCTGGGGAAACTGCGTAAGATAAGCATCCTGCACTTTTTCATAATACCTGGTATCCCATACATAATAATACCACTCAAAGTTAGCTAAAGAATAGATGGCAATAAGAAAAAGACATACACAGATCAACAATGTTTTTAGTTTTTTCAAAACCAATACCCTCCTAGTAACACATCCTTTCTAAATGTTATGCATATGATTACCACTATATTCTCCAGCAGATTGACCTGCCAGGTATCCTGTTGAAAAGGCAGCTTGCAAATTGTAGCCCCCTGTATAGCCATCTATATCAAGGATTTCTCCTGCAAAAAAAAGGCCCTTCATTAGTTTCGATTCCATGGTTGATGGCTCAACTTCTTTAACATTAACACCTCCGGCAGTAACTATTGCCTCATCATAGGAGCTAAACCCTGTAACAGTCAACTCCAGATTTTGAATTAACTTGACAATACGGGTTCTTTCTTCCTTTGATATTTGATGGGCAGGCTTATGAGGGTCAATCCCGCTCAACGATATCATTGGTTCAATAAGACTTTTTGGAAACAAGGTGTCAAGGGTGTTTTTATACTGTTTTTTAGAGAACTCTGAAAAAACCCTCTGCAACCTGGCATCTAATTGGGCAGAATCAAGTGCAGGCTTGAGATTAATCTTTAATTTTATTGGCCTATCCTTTGTTTTTAATGTTTGGACAATTGTTCTGCTCAAACTAAGGATAATGGGCCCTGAAACTCCAAAATGGGTAAACAGCATTTCGCCAAACTCACTTCCCAGTTCCCTTTCATGCCAAAAAGCACTAACTTGAACATTTTTTAACGTTAATCCCTGAACCTGTTCAACCCATTTTTCCCTGGTCTTTAAAGGCACCAATGATGGAAAGGGATCTATAATGGTATGACCAGCTTCCCTTGCTAACATATATCCATCACCTGTAGATCCCGTTTTAGGGTATGACAGCCCCCCCGTAGCAATTATTACTGAAGTATATTTATTAAAATTGCCAGCTGCTTTTATTCCCAGGAGCCTACCCTTTTCAATCCACAACTGTTCAACCCTGGTATTATATTTGATTTGGGCACCTTTTTTAATAATATAATCTGTTAGTGCATTCACAACGTCTCCAGCCTTGTCAGATTTGGGGAAAAATCTTCCCCCCCTTTCCATTTTAGTAGGAACGTTAAGTTCAGCAAAAAAATCTAATAAGTGATGGTTGCTAAAATTATAAAGGGAACTATATAAAAATGTGCCATTCCCAGGAAAGTTTTCTACAAAATCAGGAATTTCCAGGTTATTTGTAAGATTACATCTGCCCTTTCCCGTTATTAGCATCTTAAGTCCTACCTTTTTGTTTTTTTCAAATATAACTGGTATTGCTCCCTTTTCTAAAGCACCTACTGCAGCCATTAAGCCTGCAGCCCCACCACCTATAATGGCAACTTTCTTCACAAAAAAAACCATCCTTTATCTATTTAAGTGTTACAATATTAGTAAGCTTTCCAATGTTTTCAATCTCCACAGTAACAGCATCTCCAGGTTCCATGGGTCCAACCCCTGAAGGAGTGCCAGTTATGATCACATCACCAGGGAAAATGGTCATGATTTTGCTTAAATAACTTATTAGAAATGGTATGGAAAATATCATCTGGGATGTATTACTATTTTGTTTAATTTCACCGTTTATAATGAGTTTAATATTTAAATTGTCTGCTGATATATCAGTAGCTATACATGGTCCTATTGGACAGAAGGTATCAAAGGATTTAGCCACGGTCCATTGACCATCCTTGGGCTGCAGATTTCTTGCAGTAACATCATTGGAACAGGTATAACCCAGAACACTATCTAGTGCATCCTCAGGCTCAATATTCTTTGTAACGCTTCCTATAACTATGGCTAATTCTGCTTCATAATCCAACCTTGTGCATTGATGGGGATAAATTATATTAGTTCCTGGACCTGTAATAGATGATGGAGGCTTTAAGAATACAATGGGCTCTTTAGGAATAGGTAAATTCATTTCCCTGGCATGATCGTAATAGTTAAGACCTATGCATATAACCTTTGTAGGCTCACAGGGTGCCAACAACTGAACCTCATTAAGACCCAGGCTTTTATTGCTTAAACTATAATCACCATACAAATCCCCCTCAATTGACCTGACCATGTCATTTTCAAGTGAACCGTAAGATACTTTATTACCGTCCCAAAATCTAATTATCTTCATTTTCAGACTTATCCTCCTTATTTTCATAGTGTAAAAAAGTGAAAGGTTTTATCCTTTCACTTTTATCCATTACTTTTTAAGCCAGGGCATCATATTTCTAAGCTTCTTACCTACAACTTCAAGTTCACAATTGGCGTCCTTTTCATTTAGAGCATTAAATACTGGTCTATTGGCCTTGTTTTCTAAAATCCATTCTCTGGCAAATTCTCCATTTTGCACCTCAGCCAATATTTTTTTCATTTCCTGGCGAGTTTCCTGGGTTATTATTCTTCTACCCCTTGTAAGGTCACCAAATTGAGCCGTGTCACTAATTGAGTGCCTCATACCAGCCAGGCCACTCTCATACATTAAATCAACTATAAGCTTTAATTCATGCAAGCATTCGAAGTACGCAATTTCTGGTTGGTAGCCAGCTTCAACTAATGTTTCAAAGCCTGCCTTGACAAGCTCAGTAGTGCCACCACATAAAACAGCCTGTTCACCAAACAGATCAGTTTCAGTTTCTTCTGCAAAGGTGGTTTCTATTACACCAGCTCTTGTAGCCCCAATACCCTTAGCATAAGCCAAGGCAATGTCCTTGGCCTTGCCGCTGTACTCCTGGTATACTGCAAGTAAAGCAGGTACCCCTTTACCTTCTTCATAGGTTCTTCTAACTAAATGGCCAGGCCCCTTGGGAGCAACCATTATCACATCTACATTGGCAGGTGGTACAATCTGTTTGAAATGAATGTTAAAACCATGGGAAAACATTAATACATTGCCTTCCTCAAGGTTGTGAGCAATTTGATTTTCATAAACAACAGATTGAATCTCGTCTGGAATTAAAATTTGAATTAAGTCACCCTTTTTAGCGGCCTCGGAAACAGGGAGTACAGTTAAGCCCCTGCTTTCTGCCTCTTCCCACTCGGCTCTAAAGCGAGCATCGTCTCTTAAGCCTACTACTACATTCATTCCACTTTCCATTAGATTAAGAGCCTGAGCATGACCCTGACTGCCATATCCAATGATTGCAATTGTCTTCTCCTTTAACAAACTTAGGTCAGCATCACTATCATAGTACATTCTTGCCAATTTAAACATTACCTCCCTTATGTAATTATATCTAAAAAATCATATAAAGCAATAAATTCTAGAATATGTCAAGAATTCCTTCTTAACTTTGTATTTTATCTTAAGTTATATTTTTTGTCCAGAGCATTCCTGTAACTTCGTAATTCTGTATTAGTTTTAAATAACAATCTTTCTGCATCCTGCTTGCTCATGAAAATTTCCTGGGGATCGATTATTTCGATTTTTCTAAATTCATCTCTCATTATGAAACGCACTACATCCTCAAAGGAGTCTGCTTCTAGTGTCAAAAAAACAGGTGCATAGGCAACATCCTCACCTATATTTTCATCATATACCACATAGATTTCCATCCCAAGATCAATATCTTCTACCTTAACCCCTTGAAAGGGCACATTACGCAAAAGGGCCACATGCTGCTCCCTGGCCTCTTCAGCAGCTTTTATGAGATTCTTATTTCCAAATAATTTATTTTTAACTTCACTTTTAAAGTCCAGTCTAATCCTTACCTTTAAGGTTGTTTCCGATATTTCGCCATTTACATACTTTTTAACCATTGTAGTCCACCTTTCTCCCATTCTATCTTCAATCTTATTTCTATACAAAGAAATATTTTCCTTCTTA
The DNA here is from genome assembly GCA_018333845.1 of Clostridia bacterium. GTDB lineage: Bacteria > Bacillota > DSM-16504 > Desulfitibacterales > Desulfitibacteraceae > Desulfitibacter. The sequence continues at coordinate 4,624 of JAGXSK010000383.1, forward strand.
AATATAATCGCAATCTAAATATCCCCAGCTTAATTATAAACTGAGGATAAAAGACTTATAAGTCTTAATAAAATAGTCCTACCATAAAAGGTTCTGGCTCCCACAATTATGACATGTATCAAAATATTTCTCTGGAGTTTGCCAAGCTTCATTAAATAATTCTAGTGATGCATTATTGTTTTCTAAATGAACTATACTTCCATGGTCAGAAAACTGTCCAGCTAGTCCATGGGGTTCATGATGCCTCCTGGAAGAAACAATTTGACTGCTTACAAATCTATTAGTGTTACCACAATTTAAACATCTAGGCATTAGCAAATCACTCCTATAAACATTAAAAATCTTCACCTCATAATGTAGTATTACCAAAGCCTTAACAAAGAAACCAGATTAAACTGATTTTTTCAGATTATTTATCTCATGGGAGGTTAATATTCGAAATTTACCAGGAGACACTCCCTTTAAATTCAAAAAGCCAAAGGATGTTCTTTTTAGGCTTTGCACTGGAAAACCAACTGCCTGGAACATTCTTCTTACCTGCCTATTCTTACCTTCATGGATGGTTATTTCAACAAGACTTTTACCATCCTTTGTTTCTAGAACATTGACTTTTGCAGGCACTGTTAGTCCATCCTCAAGAGGAACACCCTGCTCAAGTTGATTAACTGCTTCATGAGTAATTTTCCCCTTTACTAAAGCGAGATAGGTTTTGGAGAATTCATGCTTGGGATGGGTAAGTTTGTAGGTAAGCTCTCCATCATTTGTAAGAAGCAAAAGGCCTGTTGTTTGGGAGTCTAATCGGCCTACTGGATATAATCTACCCATGTACTTTGGAATTAGATCCATAACAGTTTTCCTGCCATGGGTATCCCTAACAGTGCTAATATAGCCCTTTGGTTTGTTTAAAAGGATGTATACGGGCTCCTCCTTGGTTTCTAATAACTTTCCGTCTATATGTATTCTATCCTTGTCTGGATCAATTTTAGTACCTAATGTCTTAACAACACGGCCATTTACTTTAACTCTCCCCTGTTGAATAAGCTCTTCGCTTTTCCTTCTAGAAGCAATTCCGGCTGCTGCAAGGAATTTTTGCAGTCTTTCCATGTTTTTAACACCTCTTATAAATGCCTGATGACTTTAATATTTCTTATTTTAAAATAAATCATTAGAAATATCCATATATTAAATAGCAAATTATAAAAGCATGGACTTTTTAATATCCATGCTTTCTTAGTTTTATCCAAAAACTAGATTTACAATATATATACAGGCTATAAGTCCGGTTACATCAGTCAATAATCCCACGGTTAGTGCATATCTATAGCGTATAACTCCAATTGATCCAAAATATACAGTTAATACATAAAAGGTGGTATCTGTACTTCCCTGCATGGTGGAGGCAAGCCTACCTATAAAAGAATCAGGACCATAGGCCCCTATTAGCTCTGCAGCTATCCCAAGGGCCCCTCCACCTGAAAGAGGTCTCATAATAGCCAGGGGAATTATTTCTGAAGGAACATTTAACAAGGTCAGAACAGGATTTAATACAGCAGCAAACATATCCATGGCTCCAGAGGCCCTAAAAACTCCCAGGGCTACCAGCATCCCAACAAGAAAGGGTATTATCTTAACAGCTGTAGAAAAACCTTCACTGGCCCCCGATACAAAGGATTCATAAACCCTTACACCCCTTAAATAACCTATTAATGGTATGAAAAACAACAAAAATGGAATAGCCCATTTAGAAACAGTGTTAATAAAATCTGTAAACATTTTTTAGCCTCCGTATTTTTTTCTGTATCTCTGCCTTAAAATCCTGTCTGCTATTATGGCAACTATCATTGTACACGCTGTAGCAAAGATGGTTGTACCAACAATTTCTGCAGGGTAAGCAGACCCTGCCACAACTCTAATCCCTATAATAGTTGCAGGTATTAAGGTGATACAGCCAGTGTTGATGGCCAAAAAGGTGCACATTGCCTCGGTAGCTTCTTGAGGATTTTTATTTAATTTCTGCAGCTCCTGCATGGCCTTTAGACCAAAGGGTGTTGATGCATTTCCAAGCCCCATAATATTGGCACTTAGATTCATGACAATAGCACCAATGGCAGGATGATCTTTGGGCACTGAAGGAAACAAAAAGATCGTCAAAGGCCTGACAAGCCTTGCCATGGCATTTACCAACCCGGCATCCTGGGCAATTCTTAAGATACCCAGCCAAAGTGCCATTATTCCTATGAGCTCAAGTGCGATGGTGACAGATGTTTGTGCAGATTCCAGGGCAGCCTTTGTCACTATCTCTATGTTTCCATTTATGGCTGCCACCACAATTCCCGATAAAAGTAAAAAAAGCCAGATTAAATTAACCATTAGCTCACTCCCCTTGGACATCTCTCTAAAATAAATCTATGAAACTATATCCAAATTTAGAACTTTGAGCATGGTTAATATAAATAGCAATATCTATAACAATCAAATAATAATAAAAAAGAAGAAGGGTTTTATACCCCTCCCTGGTAAAGAGTTTCCTCTTTAATTTCTTCTCTATTGGATTTTTTAAAAATAGCCTGCAGCTGGCTGGCAATTTGCGGAGCCATGTCTATTACCCTGTCAATGACGGCATTATTGCCATCCACAGGCAATAGTCTCACATGTCCTCCTCCAACCACCAGGAAGCCCATGGGTGACAGGGAAATTCCTCCACCACTTCCACCGCCAAAGGGGAGATTTTCACTACCCTTCTCATCATCCCCACCGCTGGCATATTCTCCACCACCAGCAGCAAATCCACATGTTAATTTTGAAATAGGTATAATTATGGTCCCATCAGGAGTCTCCACTGGATCTCCTACTACAGTGTTTACATCTACCATTTCCTTGATACTTTCCATTGCTGTTTTCATTAAAGCTTCAATAGGATGCTGCGACAAGCGTTTTACCCCCTTTGGGCAAAAAGTGATTTTATAAAAATAATCAAGATTTTACATCCTGCCGTAATAATATGGCCTAATCTAAAGGTAAATATACAGTCAAAAACAACCTGGAATTCCTTTTTATTAAAGATTGGATTAACCTCATAAACAGGCTTATGAAAATTCACCTGAACATTATTCTGCAAGTGTATATAAAACATGCTTTTAGCTGCCCAGATGCCCCCTGTTGATAAGGCAGTTAAGACAGGGTCTCCAAATCCAAAACTAGTCTTCCAAACAAGTCTCTGGCAGACTATTTCTTTGAAAAATTTATTATTTACTTTAAATATACGTTTAAATAATTTAAGTAGAATACTAGCTCGATAAAAGGGAGAAATCTCTATTAATTTTTTTAAATTAAACCATGGCTTTTCAACAGAAATTTTGGTCTTATGTATTGAGTGACCACTTGTACCTTCTGTTTCAGCTTGCAATAGAAAATAAGGCAAAAGTCCATTAAGATGGATTTTAAACAAGGCAATTTCCACTTGAAAAGTATATATTCCAGGTATGATGCAGATCTTTATATAAAAATCTTCATTTATACCATTCTTTTTTAAATATACCCCGA
>JAGXSK010000384.1 GCA_018333845.1 Clostridia bacterium
ATTAAACATAATACTTGTTTTTTCCTGGGTGCCTCCTTCCTCTACCAAATAGTTAATGGTTGTAATTTTTAATTAATAACTTAATTCTATTAAAAATGAAAATCATTGTCAATTGTTTTTGATGGGTAAGCGGAAAATTTTTTTAACCTTTTTTAGATAATAATCCAGATTATTTTCATAAAATAAAATTTGCAGGAATTCCAACAATGAGATAGAAATTAGCATAATGGAAATGCAGAGATGCAGGGTGATTTTTTAGATATTCATAAGATGTTCATGAAATTTGCTTCTTACTGCCTATCCTATTTGATCATAGTGTTTACTTTATCAATCCTCTGCCCCTTTGAGTATATGGATACAGCCCCATGGAGATCATTTCTGTAAACAGGGACACCTTCACCAGCAAAATACTCCAGGACATCCTTGCCAGGGTGTCCAAAGGAATTGTTTGCTCCAACTTGGATTACAACTATTCCAGGGTTTACTTTTTCTAGATATTCTACATTGAAAGAGTATGAGCTGCCATGGTGAGGAAATTTCAAGACATTGGCTTGAGTGGTAATGGGCAGCATGTAATTAATAGCCTCCATCTCTATGTCTCCTGTAAGCAGCAATGATATATCATTGTAGATCAGCTCTGCAACAATGGAATTGTTGTTGGCTCCAAGTGAAGCTGGATAATCTCCAGGTGGATGAATTATGTTTAGATGGATGTTTGGCTCTAGTGTTATGGTTTGGCCTATTTTCCCATAGGTATAGTTAAGACCCCTTTCTTTAATAATCTCCTTAAAATATTCATAGTCCTCATCAAAACCTTTTGGTATAAGGATTAAGTCAACAGGATACTGTCTTAAAACTGGATACAGGCCTGCAAGGTGATCTGTATGTGGATGGGTATTGATAACTACATCCACTTTCTTTATGCCAAGGTATTTTAAAAAGGGAATGACCACCAGATCTCCATAGTTATAGGTACCTCTAACTCCTCCCCCATCTATTAATACTACCCTCCCATTAGGAGTTTTTATGAATATACAATCCCCCTGTCCCACATCTAAAAAAACTACTTCCAGGTATGATGGTGCAAATACTTGCAAGCTTAATAATACAAGTAGACATACCAGGACAAGGGCTATTATAGGTTTGTAGTTTTTTAGGATAAAAAACCTTAAATGAGGGTTGTAGCGGTGATAATAGGCTGCAAAAGCCAGGATAAAAGCAAGATAGTACAGGAAAACGGTTGGCAGTTTGGGCGTTGCAAGGGTAATGCCCTCTCCTATTATTGGAAGCTTTGAAAACAACTGCAGCAGGTGATTTGCATAAAATATTATTCCCCCAACTGAGGTTATTAGAAACTGGGAAAGATGTACTGATAGAAAGTCTAGAATAAAAGCAATAAAACCAAGAATCACAACACCCCCTGCCATTAATCCTGCAGGTAAGGCCGTAACAATTCCCAGGGGTGAAAACATGTTGAAATAGTAAGCAGTTAGGGGTAGGGTTCCCAACCATGCTGCTAGGGGTACGGCTATTAGATCACTGCCAAGATACTTATTTGCTTTTAAAATGGGAGTTAGAAAGATAATAAAGGCTGTTGCTGCAAAGGTAAACTGGAAGCCTGCATCAAAGACTATCAATGGATTTAATAGCAGTAAAAATAAGGCTGCTAGAAAAAGAGAGTTTGCTGTCTGTACATTATTCCAATTGTTCCTTCCCCAGAGATAAATTCCCAGCATAATGCTTGCTCGCATTACTGGAGATGAAAAACCAGTGGCGGCACAATAAATCAGCAAGCATAATATTATAAAAATATTTATAACATTATTGGTATTAAAAAGAGATGTTATTAATGCATCAATACCAGCAGCTATCCCTTTGCTATTTGCAGATGGAGGCTGTGCTGTTGCTGATGAAGAAGAGGGTTTTCTAAAAACTGAAGTTATACTGAGCAGCAGGAACATTACAAATCCAACATGCAGGCCAGATACTGCGAAGATGTGCATCACACCCAGTCCTTGATATACATGCCTATTTTCCGGTGTTAGCCCACTTTTCTCACCTAAAATTACTGCTCGAAAAATACCCCCTTCATCATCCTTTAAAGTATATGATAATCTGGAAAGTCTCTCTTTCATATCTAGACCAACCCTTAGCAAAGGATTGCCGGTCCTTTCCCCTATTTTCGTAACCTGGGGTTCCTGGACATTAATTATGGTGAATATATTTCTTCTCTCCAAATACTTTTGATAATCAAAGCCTCCTGGGTTTCTTTTGGAAGAAGGTTCTCTCAAAACTCCCCTGGCTTTTATTACTGTTCCATAAGAATAAGTAAAGGTAGGATTGTAAATGGAAAGCTGTATCCTTTCCTGTTTTTTCCCAGAAACCCTGTCACCCCCAATATTAACCAGTGGGCTCTCCAGCCAATATACTGTTCTGTTAGGATAAGCAGTGTATCTTGAAACCATTCCTGTAACTTCAACAATACTGCCAGTATGTTCTTTAAAGGGCGAATCATAAGTTGTTTTATGCAATGTAAGTAGAAGGCCTGGTATGAAAAAAGCTATTAAAACCAGCCCAAAGATTTTTCTCTTATTGAAGTTAGCAATAGCATAAATAAAGAAAGCAATTAGGATAAAAAGGAATAAAGGCACAGCAGATGATAAGGATCCATGTGGGGAAACAGGGGAAATATAAGAGGAAATACCCGCACTGGCAGCAATGCCAAGAATATAAAAGATTAACATTCCAAGTACTATTTTAAAAGCCATAAATAACCCCAGTAATGTTTTTATTTCAATTTCATAAATTCGACATAACCCACTATGTTTCCTTTTATTTCCTAAATTTTCAGCAGTTTAAAATTTTTGACATTTTGTTAAAAGAAAAAAGGAAAAAACACTAATATGTCAAATATTATTGAAATGTGTGCTCCAAGCTTATTTATTTTTAAAAAAGCAATAATTATCATTTGACTGGGGGATTACTTTAAATGGATTTATCTTTTTCTGTTAACTTAATGGGCAACCTTGGGATTATGTTTGCCATGATAATTCTAGGATACATTGCTAAACCGAAAAGGGAGAGTTTAGAAGATATTGCAAAGCTTGTTGTAGACTATGGAATACCTGCTTTAATTTTTTCGGCTTTTGTTTTAGAGTTTAATAGTGATATGCTTCTATCAATGTCAACAGTTTTGCTATTTGCAGTAGGGTCAGCTCTTGTAGGTTACGGCGTAAGCTTCCTCGTCATTAAAGCAGGAAAAATTGACAAGGAAATGAAACCCGAGTTTTTGCTTGCATCTGTTTATGGCAATACAGGCTTTATTGGAATCCCTGTGTGCCTTGCTGTTTTTGGAAGAGAAGGCGCCCTTCTTGCTGCTGTATTTGATTTTGCTATGACCTTTGTAGTTTTCAGCCTGGGCCTGTTTGTACTGTTAGGCAGCAAGCGCGGCAGCATACATGAAGCCTTTAGGAACTTAATAAATCCCCCAATTATTGCATTTATTGTGGGTCTAATTTTTGCCTTGACAAATATACCCATACCATCTTTAGTAATGACGGGTATTAATATGCTGGGAGCAATGGCACCACCCCTGGCAATGCTATTTGTAGGTGGAATGCTTTCCCATGTAGGGAAGATGCAGTACCAGGTCAAGGCCATGACCAGCCTTGTGCTAACCCGGTTAATCTTAATTCCCCTGGTAATGGTTGTATTTATCAAGCTTTTCGGTGTTACAGGTGTGGCGGCAGGAGTAATACTGTTGGAGACAGCTACTCCCACCATGGTAGCAGCACCCCTGCTGTATCAGCGCTATATAGGCAATGCAGCATTTTCCACCTCGGCAGTATTTATAACAACCATGCTTTGTATTGTTACCATTCCATTGATAATGCTTTTGATCTAAGGTACACTATGTTGTTGCCATGATTACATTAAAAGAGAAGGTGCTTCCTACTCCAGGCTCGCTAGTATAGGTTATACTGCCACCCATCATTTCCACCAGTTTTTTTGATATGGCTAGACCCAATCCAGTACCTCCAAATCTTCTAGTGGAGGAACCATCAACCTGGCTGAAGCTTTTAAAAAGTAAATGTCCCTTTTCTTCTGGAATTCCAATTCCTGTATCTGAGATATGAAATTTTAGATTAATGCTGTTTTCTACAAGCTCCTCCATGTTGACTTTTACATATACCCTGCCTGCATCTGTAAATTTTATGGCGTTATCAATAAGATTATTTAATACTTGCTGCAGCCTTATTGGGTCACCTGTCACCATGACAGGTATCCTGGGGTCTACATAGCAATCCAGCTTTAAGCTTTTTTCCCTTGCCCTGGCGGAAAAAGTCTCAATTGTCTGTCTGGTTAATCCTTTAACATCAAAATCTACACTTTCCAAATCAAGCTTGCCGGCCTCAATCTTGGAGAAATCCAAGATATCATTGACTATCCTCAAGAGAGCAACAGAGGCTTTTTTAACTATTGTAAGGCGTTCTCTTTGGTTAGGTTCTAATTCACCATCCAGGACCAGGTCTGTCATCCCCATGATAGCATTCATGGGGTTACGAATCTCATGACTCATATTGGCAAGAAACTCACTTTTTGCCCTGTTGGCAGCTTCAGCTGTCTCCTTGGCTTTTTTTAGTTCATTTTCAATTTCCTTTCGTTTAGTTATGTCGCGGACAATACTTAATAGAATATGGTCATCACCACAAACCATACCCTGTGAACTGACTTCTACAGGGAAGGTAGTACCATCTTTGCGACGGTGGACAGTTTCCATGAGAATTCCTTTTTCGGAAGCACCTTGCATTTGTGACTTTATAAAAGCATCGTCATCACAACGAAGGTCTTGAATTTTAAGTTTTAGAAGCTCTTCATATTTATAACCATATGCCTGGACTGCTGCCTTATTTGCTTCTAAAATTTTTCCATCGGAAGCAATGAACAAAATAATGTCTCTAGCGTGGTTAGATAAAAGTTGATATCTTTTTAAAAGTTCTTCAGAATGTTTGCGCTCTGTTATATCCTCTTTAACCGCAACAAAATGAGTTATCTCTCCTTGAGAATTTATAATGGACGAAATGGAGGCTTGCTCCCAGTAAAGACCACCGTCTTTTTTCCTGTTAAGGAATTCACCTCTCCATTCCTTACCTGAAATTATTGTCCTCCATAATTCCTGATAGTCCTCTTTTTTTGATTTGCCAGACTTTAGTATTCTTGGGTTTTTCCCAAGAACCTCTTCACTTTTATAACCAGTAATTTCAGTAAACTTCGAATTAACATATTCAATGTTTCCTCTAGAATCTGTGATAACAACAATAGCTGGGCTGTGCTCCACAGCACTATTTAATTTTTTGGCTAGAGCCTCTGCTTCCTTATGTTTAATAATTTCATTTGTCAATTTATCATTTGTTGCTTCTAGGGCATCCTTTGTCTGCTTCAGCTGGTAGAATAAAAGATCATACGGGTTTTTAAGATTAGTCTCCACTACTGCTTTATAAATAAGATAAAAGGAAATAACCTTAAATACATGTCCGAAAACATTTGACATCCCATAGACATCTACATAAAAAGTGAATGCAAGCTCGGAAATAATTGTAAAGATTAATGCAGCTATTAGCAGTGTTATAACTTTATGATGAAAACGCCCTCTATATTTATAAAGCAAATACGCTGCTAACAGCAGGATTAAAGATATAATATATTCGCTATAAATTTTAAAGTCTGTCAGGCCTTTACCAGGAATAAAGCATTCTGGAAATATATCCCAATAAAACACGCTTGATAAAAGGGCAACTGACAATACAAAATGTCCCCCAACTATGACAGCTGGCCTTATGGTTTTAAAAAGCAATACAATGGCAAGGAGCAGGGATATACTTTCAACATACCTGGCTGTAACCCAAAGTTGGGTCGCTAGGTTTGCTGTATCACCTGGAAATATGCCCATTCCATTATATGCAAGGGTATGTAATAAATCATAAAATCCTATAAAACCATAAGAAATTCCCAGAAACATAAAATAGCTGTTCTGGGCAATGTTATAGGTATTTAGGGCTATTATAAAGATAGAAAAAGCCACTATTATTGCAAATAATTCTATGATGATATGAAAGAAAATAAAGTTTAAATTCATTAGCATAAAAGAAGCAATGGCAAGTACAGTGCTCATAAGTACAATCTTCTTGTAGTCAATAGTGTTAACCTGCTGTTTAGCATCTGAAGTTTTCATATTATGTCTTAATGTCCTTTCCTTAGTAGGTTGTTATTAGATTTTCGATGTTTGCATACTTTTTATCGCCAATTCCTGATACCTGTTTTATCTCATCAATATTTTTAAAACCGCCATTTTGTTCTCTATATTCTATAATCCTTGCTGCCAGTGCTGGGCCTATCCCAGGTAATTTCTCCAGCTCATTTTGTGTGGCTGTATTAATATTTATTAGTTGACTGCCGGAATTGTTTCCTTGAACAGTTTTTTGCAGATTTTGGCTGTTCATTACAAGTGATGGAACATGGATCTTTTGTCCATCCCTTAACACCTCTGCCAGATTTAGTGAATCTAGATCTGCATCAGGAAGGGGAATGGCCTTTTTAACTGCGTCATCAACTCTTTTATCCCTGGAAAATTCATAAATACCAGGATTTACAACCTGGCCTGAAACATGTACCACAACCTGGCCTGTGGCTGCCCCAGCTTCCATTTCAGCTTCCTCTTTGAAAACTACAGGTTCATTTGTATTGTTCATCTTGGCATAGTATGCACCAGCACTAAATATTACTGCAGCAGCTAAAACAACAAGTATCATGTGTGGCTTTTGGAAATTCATCTGCTCACCTCTTTTTAAAAAATACCTGGAATACCCTGTAAACAAAATACTACATTAATATACAAATATCCTTCTTTTTTACATAAA
>JAGXSK010000385.1 GCA_018333845.1 Clostridia bacterium
AAGTCTTTGATTCAAGCTTTTGACCACAGCTGCTGCAAAAGGCTGTACCTTCTTTTTCCTGGTTCCTGCAATTGGGACATGATACTAAAGATGCTGCACCACCTGCACCAGTACCTGCTGCCTGGCTTTCCTCGGCTTTCATCTGGCTATCCAGGCCAGCAATCTGATTCTCCAGATCCCTGATTTCCACACATAATAGTCCAACTGCTTCATGAACAGGCTCTTCATCAGCAAGATACGCAGAATAGATTTGATTGCCTATTTCGAGCTTTTTTTCCTTGACCTTTCCCTCAAGCTGCATTTTTTCCATTTTAAGCTTTCCTGTAGTTACCAGCTCAGCAGACTTTTCCCCAAGGGTGGCTGCAGTTGTTTTGGCAGTCTCTGCCAGCTTTTTAAAAAATGAACTCATAAGATTACCTCCTGTAATTTGATTTTTTGTTTTATTAACCCAACATTTTTTACAATCCGTATATGGAAGCCCAATCCACCTTCCATTTTCCATCTTCTTTTATAAGCACTACATCTATTGTTTCGCCGGCTAATGTGGCTGAAACCCTGGCCCTGTCACCACTTTCCTCAACTAACTGATAGGTAATGGTTTTGTGCCAATCCTTGCCATAGTCCTCAGTGCCGTAGCTATTGATATAGCTCAGGCCTTCTGCTAATTCTTTCTCAAATGAATTGTTTGGATCTATCATTTCCTCCTTTATAAACTCTATAGAATCTGCAGTAATTAAGGCAATGAAGTCTTCCACATTTTCATTAGCTATAGCCTTGAATAGATCTTCAACTGTTTTTTCTGGACTAGAGGACAATATTCCAATGCTGGCCAGTATATCATTAGCTGGCAGAAGACCTCCCAGGTCTGCAGCAAAGTACACATAGGCAAAGCCAATAGCCGAGAGAATTATTATTAATACAACAACTACTAGTATACCAATGAGGCAGCCCTTGTTGGATTTTTGCTTCTGATTAAACTGGGGATTAAACTGCTGCCCAGGAAAGCCCTGCCCATTCATTGGTCCAGGTCCAGGACCATGACTGTACATCTGACCTGGTGGCGGATAGCCTGGACTGGGTTGGTTTCCAGGGGTCCTATCATATGACTGTGAGTGTTCCCCCTTGCCGTACATCATGCCCGCTGCCTGTGGGGGTGGAGGCGGTGGGGCAGCATTTAAATTTGTGCTCCTTGGTGGGGGCGGAGCTGGTGCGGGTGGAGTGCCAGATGCCCTATTATCTATTCCAGATTCTGTTTTTTGCCCGCAGCTGCCGCAGAATTTACTTCCCGGGTTTAGTTTAGCACCGCAATTATGACAAAACATTTTTATCTCCTCCAAATATTCATTTTCTAACACATTAAATCTCTATTAGGGTCAAACAAGCAAGCCACATCACATTGGGGGTATTTTTGGCAATAAGGCAATTGGAAAGACTAATATTCCTAAATTTTTTTAAGGTAGTCTTTGCAGTCCAATTATATAAAAAAAGCTCAATAGTTAATATCACCCGAAAGGGTGATTTTGCTATGCATGGATGGAAGTATATGAAAAAAGGGTGTGAATATTACAAAAAAACCACAAAATCACCCGAAAGGGTGATTGAAAAATTTACTGTTAAATGTAAACATTTTGTTAAGAAGTTTTCGGCTTTCTTGACAAAACACACAGATATACTATTACTACAGCGAAAGGCTGCTAGTTTCGTTACATCCTACACCAGGGGGACTGTTCCATCGTCTTCCCTTCGGATCTTCGTTGCGCTGCAGTGACGCTCGAACCGTCCCCATGGCCCCGTTAATTGCTGAATTTCGCTGTAGTACTATAGACAAAGCTTTAAAAGGAGGGAAACAAATTGGACTTTAAGAAGGCTACCACGAGATACAAGTACTTACAAGAACAGCTTAAAAAGAAAAAAATATCCCAAGACCAATTTGCTCATGAGGCTGCCAAAATACAGTTTCAGGATAGTCAAGGAAACTGGTGGCAGATTAACCCAGATGATGGCAGCTGGTTAACATGGGATGGAAGCAATTGGACTAAAGGAGATCCTAACAAATTAAAACCTCAGCTTACAGGATTACCACCGGGCGGTCCCCAATCTCTAGTGCAGCTTTTTGTATTCATGCTTAAAGGAATTTACAAAAGCTTACCTAAGATGCTTTTGCGAGCTGTTATTATTGGTTTTATAATTTGGATTGCTCATGCATACCTGCTTGTTGTTGTAAATAATGGGTTCTTAGCTAAGACACAAAGCTGGGCAATTAGTATTATTGCTTTAAAAACGAGCAATCAAAATAATGTTCCGGAAGCAGCTTTTTTTTGGACCATGGTAGGCTGGTTGGTGTCTTATATAATTTTTACAAGGATCATTGGTAAGGGGCCAATTAATTTTATTAAGGATATAATTTCTACACCAGGATGGGTTTTCAGGGGCTTAAAGCAGATGGGAAGCAAAAATATTGGCATTTTTCTAATTATTACTGCCCTGGGATTGGCTCTTAATTTTTTTATAGAAAACATTTTTATTTCTGGACTAATTGCTGTTTCCTTCTTTTTAATATTAACTTCTCGCTATGAAGGTCTAATGTATCTTATCATTAGACTTGCCCATTCAGACATACAGCGTATTTTCAGCAGGAGCAAGCAGGCTAGACCCTTTAATGATGCATATTTAATAGCATTATTGACAGGTATTGTTTTAAGTGCTGTAATATATTTTCTTCTTCCTTACAGGCCTTATAGTGCATATTTATCTACTGCCCTTTTATTAGGTGCAGGGGTGTTTTTAATGGTAAAGACCAGAAGTCAAGCTTTTAGTGTTTTTTTTACAGCTTATGCTGTTATAAATATACTTTGGTTTTTAACAACTGGGGCTTTTGCCCGATGTGATTCTGTGGGCGGTGGTTGGGCTCAATCTGGTGGTAATTTTGCTGGATGGTGGGCAAATCCAGGGCGGGATGAAGCTTTAGCTGCAGGTAATATTCCTGCAGCAGGAGGTGCCTTGGGGAGCCTGCTGGGCAGCCTGGGTAATGCTTTTAGTTCAGTATTTTCCACTGCAGCCCAGACAGTTCGAGGGACGGCTGCCAGAGTTGGTGAAGGTTTATCAAATGCTTATCAATCTGTGAAGGAAACAGCCGTATATACAGTGGATGTTGCTGTAGGAACTGTTAAAAATATTGGGCAGGATTTTGTAGAGGCTGGCAAAACCATTGGTGAATTTGCAGGTAATGTATGGGAGGGTGCCGAGCAGGTTGCATGGGATACGGCTCAGGCAGCAAGAGATATCTATAATAATCCTGTTCTTATTTTTGAAACTTTTGAGCGTAGTGCTGGACAGATTATGGATGGAGTTTTTAGTGTTGCCCAGGAGACAGCTCAGATTGCAAGGGATGTTTGGAATAATCCCAGTATTATTACTGATACTATCCGACAAACAGGAAGCGACCTGGTCAATATAGGATCTAATATTGGCAGAGCCATATATACAACAATCACAGATCCTAGGAAAGCTTGGGAATTTATTAGAGAGGCATCAGGGATAAATAATTTTCAAAACAGCTTGGATCCCAATAGGTCTTTAATCAGCCGAATTGGTCAGGTGGGATTAGGAACTATGAAGCTTGCCAGTTCTATTATGACTGCCGGTAAGGCTGGTGTAGCTATCAAGGCTGGTGCTTCACAGGTTGCTGGTATTGCTGGTGCAATTAAAACGGGAAAAACTGCAGCTGTAGCAGGCTCAATTAAAACAGGAAAAACTGTTGCGGGAGGAGCCTCTGCTGTAAAAACTGCTGGCAGAAGCCTGCCTGTAGCAAGGCCAAGTGATGCCAGCAATATAGCTGCTTTTAGAAATGCACAGATAGCAGGAAAAAACAAGGTGGATAGTTTTATAGATGCAATAAAAAGTAAAGATCCTGCACGCATAAAGGAAGCCGCACTTAGAATTCAGGGGGATAATCAGGCCATAGCAAATTTAAATGATCGCAACAATTTCATAAAGAATCAGTTTAACAGACAGATGCAGGATATTTATAGAAATGTTGACCAGAGAACTATTGAAAGGCTGGCAAGAGATTATAATGTTAGGCCGGACCAAATTAGAGTGGTGTCAGCTACCAATCCCAACAGATCCCTTACAAATGTAAAGGTAGGCTTTGATAGAGACATTACTTATAAAATTGGAAATAAAGATATACCTGCTGATAAGCTGCAGGAGATATATAACCAGGAATTTCGCAGGGTAACTGGTGGAGCAGATCCCACCAGGCTGGGACAACAGGCAGTGGATAGGCTGCATGCAGAGGCATATGGAAGACAGGCAAGTGACCTGCAAAAGGCATTATCAGGGCAAAGCCATAGGATTGTTGACAGCCAGCAGATAGGAAAGACAATTTCCTATAAAGCTCACCATTCTTTTCAAGAGGCTGCTCGTGCTGCTGAACCTGGGGTATCCCAAAGGCACATGTTTGATGGCATGAGACAGGTAACAAAACAGTGGAATAATCAGATTAAATCAACCATGGATTACTTAAACAGCACTTCTAATGCTGGGAGACAGGTGAGAGTTCCAGCAAGGCTCCAGGAGGCAATCAGAATCATGGATCAGGTAAACCATGGAGTTTCTCCAGCTGAAATAACCCAACAACTGCGCAGTTTAGGAATGACACCAACTGATGTGGCCACACAGGCAGGAGATTTCTTTGATACCATAATAAGATTAAGGTAATAGGGGAGGGTTACTGGTGCAAAAGATTATTTCAATGGAAGAGCGTGGCAGGCTATTGGATAGCTATTTTAATATAATAGACATACTTGCCAAATTAAATAAAGATTATGATGAAGGAGCAGATGGCTATTCTTCAGAAGAGGAGCTGCTGAAGCTTATAGAAGAAAAAAGGACAGCAGCCCAAGAATTAAGAAAGGCGTATCTAAATGGAATACCCACTAAGGCTGTTTCCAAGTGTCCCTTCACCGGCAAAGTTTTAGAGCGCACAATTGATTTATCGGGGATTAACGGATTGTGGTGGGACTATGATAATCCTGCAAGGCTGCAGGAGGAGTTACTGCCAACCTTTTTTGCCATGGATGGTGCTTTACAACTCGGTGACACAATAGAAGCCTTTCCATTTAACTGCAGTGTAGGGCCGGAGGTGCCTTTTGTTCTCCCAAGACTTTTAAAACATGCTCAGATAAAGGCAGTATTATCTTCTTTCCCAATTGGAAGCCACAGGTTGTATTTTATAACCTATTATTCTGAGCCCATGCTCTCGGAAATAAGAAGAACAAATGACATTGGCACTTATTGCTACAAGTACAAGGATAGGGAAGGAAGATTGCAGCACGATTTTTATGAAGATCCTGCTAAAGATTTTGAACTTGAAGATTGGATAAGATCTGGCAGACTGCTCTGGATTGAACCGGATGATGAGAATCTTACTTTAAGGGGTTATGTAACGGGCTGTCCTTACCTTGATTTATCAGGAAACCGCAAAACCCTTGTTCTATATGAAGGAAGGGTTTCTGAAGCAGAGGAATCACAATGGATTCTAGAATCAAGTGAGTTTTTGCCAGATGAAACTGACGGAATACCCCTGGAAGAAATAGCCATGGAAATAGGTGAGGAGGAATGGTTTCTGGAGACAGATAATATTTATCCCAATGAGCTTTATGATTTATCTCCAGAAGAAATTGCCATTAAAATTAACGAGGAGGATGGCCAATAATGGAAAAAGAGCTCTTAGAAAATACGGAACATCTACATTTAATAATACTAAATCGCAAGGACATTGGTCCCATATTTTTAGATTTCTTAAAGGTGACTCCAAACAATATTTCCCCTTTTACTGAAATTCTAAATAAATATGCCAGGGGGACGGTTCCTTTGTCTCCAGAAGCGGAGACACTGACCAGGGACGAGGTTTTTGCTTCCATTGCCCAGGTACTTGCTGCACCAGATCTGCTTATAAAAAACAGACTTGGAGGAAGTATGGTTCCCTTTGATGAGATAAGGATTTGTGGGGGCAAACCTATTGGTCAGGCCTTAGCACTGGTCACCATTGGAGAAAATGATAGCTATGTTATACGGGTTTTTAACGATTTCAGAGAACTAGTCAACTGGTGGGTGGATTCCTTTGCAGGCAAAAATCAAGAAACCATTGCCAACTATATACCACCCACTGTAAATCTTGAACAGTTTCTATTTATTCTCCATGCAGTTGATTGGTTTAAAAGGGAATCCTACAAAAACGCCCTGGATTATGCAGCCGGGCAGAATATTCTGGTGAAACCTGAAGATTTTTCTCAGGGCATGGAAAAGGCTGTACAAAGCAGGGATATGAGATGGCTTTTGCCAGCTTTTGTTATGCTGGTTCCGGGCTTTGAAAGGCTAAAAATTGATCTTCAGCCAGGGGATGCTAAAGTATTAAATGACATGCAGTTTTTTAACAATACAAGAGATCCTCAATCACAAGAAGAGAGACTGATTTTTGGTGAGGCTGGCCATGCCATGGGTGTGGAATTCATGCGTTCCTGGCTGCTAGCTGCAGGCTTTGAGTTGAGTGTAATGTATAAAAACAGCATCAGGGTGACAAAGCAGTTTTTTGTAGCACCTACAGCCCTGGCCAACCATTTTGTTGAACTTGAGCCATCAGATAAAGGCAGGTGCCTGATTAACCATCAGGCATATACCTTTGAACAGCTAAAATACAAGCTGGAAACTATTGTCAAGGAAACTTTTGAACAGCACCTTCAAAAGGCATACGAGGAATCTGCTGGCAGTCAATCTCAACCATGTCCTAATGTGACATTAGCGCAAAAGCAGGATAAACCTGAACAAATAACTAGAGCCGTATGTTCTGCCTGTGGCACCCAGTTAGAGTCAAACAGTAAATTTTGTGTAGAATGTGGAACTTCAGTACCAGCATCAATGGAAGCTAAAAGTGATAAACAGGCTGCATACTGCACCAGCTGCGGCCAGGAAGCACCTTCGGGAAGCAAATTCTGCACCAACTGCGGCAGCCCTGTAAAATAAGGAGAAATATTCTTTGGAGCGAGTAACCAAAATACTTTACAATGGGAGGGTTTATCATGTATTGTCCAAGTTGCGGAACCAATAATAAAGAGCAGTTTAAATTTTGTCAAAGTTGTGGACATAATCTGCAGACCCAGTCAGTAAGTGCTGCACCTGATAATGTTATCAGTCAAAGCTATGGACGGGATTATAGTCAAAATTACATCCAAGGTCACGGTCAAAGGGGAGTGCATCCTAGTTATGGCACAGGTTATACGCTGGAATATGCAGGGTTTCTAAGAATCTAGCTGTTGATTTTATTCTTTTGTCCATTGTCTTTTCAATATTGAACTGGCTTCTAGGCTCAGGTCTTGCTAATTTTATTTTCTTTTTTGCCGGAGCAGCCTATTTCATACTCCTTGAAAGCAGTCCCCAGCAGGGTACCATTGGGAAGAAGCTAATGAGGATAAAGGTAACTGATATTAACGGTCAGCAAATATCAACCACCCAGGCAGCCATCAGGTATTTTTCTAAAATTATCTCGGCAGTAATATTATATATTGGCTTTATCATGGCAGCCTTTACAAAGCAAAAGCAGGGTCTTCATGACATTATTGCTAAAACCCTGGTAATCAAAGGAGAATAGGCTCACATTACAATAATTTACAATAAAGGGGAAGCGAGGTGTTTTTCTTGGTTGGTCACAGGGAGGATTTTACCAGCCAT
>JAGXSK010000386.1 GCA_018333845.1 Clostridia bacterium
CTTAAGTACATGTCAGATTCCTCAATACGAACAAAACCATCAACTGAAGATCCGTCAAACATTAACTCGCCGTCTAAAGCTTTTTCTAATTGTTCAATGGTAATTGCAACATTTTTAAGTACTCCAGTAATATCCGTAAACTGCAATCTGATGAATTTGACGTCATGTTCTCTTGCTTTCTCAATAATTTCCTTTTTCCTTAAATCATCCATCTTAATACCTCCTATGTTAAATTTAATAAATAAAAAATGCTCCCAGATGTACATACTTAATGTATGATACACTTGAGAGCTTCTTTGCCCTTTGTATAAGGTTAGGCCCCATTGCCTAACACTTAATTATAATATATCACTAAAATTATATATTGACAACTACTTTTGTTTAAAAATTACTTAAGAAATTTATAACTGTTTATTATAGCATCAGCAACGGATTTCATAGACATGGACTGATTCATGCTTTGTTTTTGAATTCTTCTAAACGCCTCTTCTTCTGAAATGTCCAGAGATTTCATCAATATACCCTTTGCCTTATCAATGGATTTCCTCGCTTCCATCTTCTTCTTTAATTCTTCTAGTTCAGATTTTAAGCGTCTGATCTCTTGAGATGATGCCAAAGCAGACTCAACAGCTGGCATTAAGTTGTTCTCAGTAATTGGTTTAACCATAATAAAGCTTACTTGTCCAGACCTGGTAAGCTCTGAAAAATTCGTCTGCCACGCATTTACAACTAAAATTATTGGCATCTGCTCCATGGACAAAATATCAATAATATCAAGGCCATTAAATCCTGGGAGTAAATAATCTAAAATAACTAATTGAAATTTCCTTTGTCTAATATCTCTGACCACCTTTACAGCAGAATTAGCTGTTTCTGTCACTTGATAGCCATTTCTGAACATGATTTTTTGAATCTGCTGTTGAAGGCCAGTATCATCAGTTGCTAAATAGATGCTATTCATTAGTATTATCACCGCCAATTTGACATCATTACACGTGGATCAGATACTCATCTAATTCCCATGGATGGATAAATGAGTTGAATCTTTCCCACTCCTTTCCCTTTGCATTTAAATATAGCTGTACAAAACTTTCGCCCAGGGTATCCTTAATGAGAGCATCGTTTCTTAATTCCTGTAAAGCCCTATCTAAATTGCGTGGCAAAATAGTATTTCTATGTTCCTCTAGGGTATGGATATTTGTATAATGTTTAAAGTCTATGCTTTCATAAGGTTCAGGCAAAGGGCAGTCTTGTTGAAAATTCATAATTCCCTGTACACCAGCTTTTATGCTGGCAGCTAAAACAGTATAGGGATTACAGGCTGGGTCAGGACTCCTTAATTCAATACGGCAGCCTACTTCCCTTTCCGAGGGAACCCGTATCATGGTATTTCTATTTGTCTGGGACCATCCCATGTAAAAGGGTGCCACATAACTAGGGGATAGTCTTTTATAAGAATTAATCAATGGATTTGCAAAAGCGGTAATGGCACCAGCATGGTCTAAAATTCCCTTTATATAGCATAGTGCTTCCTTGCTTAACTGCCACTTGGCATCCTTTTCAAAGAATATATTATCCCCTTCATTGTTATAAATGGAATGATGGAGGTGCAGGGCAGATCCATTGGTATCAATAAGAGGCTTGGGCATAAAAGAAGCATGGAGCCCATGTCTTTGGGCAATGGTTCTTACAACAAATTTAAAGGTTGCTATTTTATCTGCTGCTTCTATAGGATCATCATGTTTAAGGACTATTTCATGCTGGCCAGGAGCATTTTCGTGATGGGAAGACCCTATTTCAAATCCCATTTCCTCAAGGGTTAGGACCATGTCTCTTCTAGCATTTTCACCAAGGTCCACAGGGGTCAAATCACAGTATCCAGCCTGGTCGTGGGCCTTTACTGTTGGAGTACCATCTGCTGTGGTGTGAAACAGGAAAAACTCAATTTCCGAACCAATTTTCACATCATAACCCATCTGGTAAGACTCTTTAACCACTTTTTTAAGCTTTGACCTGGAGCAAAGTTCAAAAATGCTACCATCAGGGTTGTAAATATCACAAAGCATCCTGGCAACTGCCCCTTCTCTGGGTCTCCAGGGGAAAATCACTAAACTATCTGGATCGGGATATAAAATTATATCTGCTTCTCTGTTTTCTGTTATTCCAATTACTGCAGATGAATCAAATCTCTTTTGACCTTTTAAAACTTTTTCCAGGTCCTCAACAGTTACAGCAATATTCTTAAGTCTTCCAAATACATCAGCAAACTGAAGTCTAATAAATTTTATATTATTTTCCTTTACTTTTTCTAGCACTTCATAGGTGTCTTGATACATTGTTTCACCCCAATTTTTTTATTATTGCTTTAGCAACCCTCTGCATCGAAATACATTGATCCATACTGATTTTTCTCATCATGCTATAAGCTTCTTCCTCTGTCATACCCTTAATTTTCATTATCAAGCCTTTTGCTTTTTCAATAAGAGCCCTGTGTTCAATTTGTTTTTCATATTCCTTAACTTTCTTTTCTAGATTAACTATCTGCTGGAATTTACTTAATGAAAACTCCAAAACAGATATAAAATTATCCCGGTTAATAGGAGCAATGATAAAACTGAAAACATCAGTTTTTATATAATAAGAGGAAAGCTTATGAGTTTCAAGCTGATTTCCTATTAATATAATTGGTGCAATCTTCTGTTCGGAAATATTCTTGCATAATTCCAGAAGGTTTTTTGTTTCCAGGCTTGTATTAATAATAACGGCATCAGGTCGTATATTTATTATAGATTGTAGCAAGGACCTTTCATTATTATGTTTTGCCACTACCAAGTGCCCCTCTAATACAATAAACTCCTCAATGGAATAAGGATAGTTTATTTCATCTCCTCCAATTATGCACCTTAGCTCATTCATTTAACCACATCTTCCTTGATTTTTCATTTAGCTTCAAGTTTTGATAAAGCTTCTCTAACCAGGGTCTCTATTGTTACTTTGTGCTTTGTACCATTTGTATAAATTTGAATTAATTTATCATTTTTTTTACTCATGGTTTGCAATATTGGGATAGCCTTTTTAAAGCCACTATTGCCCACGGCCCTTATGGCCAATCCCATTATTTCCAAGTCCTCAGAATAGAGGAATTCCATAATTTCCTCTTCAAACTTCTGAACTTCATCAGGTATTTTTTCTCCAAACCTGCCAACAGACCAAAGCATTCCCTTCTGAAATATTGCTTCATCCAGTGCTGCAGCTATCATCATTGGCGCCAAGTCACCAAAAAGCTCTGGTTGGTTATATATGATTTCTCCAATGGCTTCAGGTGCACTCCAGCTACTATTTCCACCCTCTTCATTCATCATCCAGAGAAATCTTCTAATAATATTCCTGAAAAACTCTTTATCTTTATCCGCAAGTTTTCTTGCTAAATATCCTAAAGCATCAACAGCATTCCATTTATCAGTACTTTCAGGGTCATATAAAAGAGAATATAAATATTTTACAGCCCTTTTATCCTGGTCAACCAGATCAACCAATTCTGCAAACTTTCTTTGCGAAATAAGTTGTATAGTTCTAGTTTTTAAATTCATAGGTCTACTCCTTAGAAGGTATTCTCCCCTAACATCTTTTATAACCCGCACTATTCTTTCAGTTAATGGGAAATTCTATTTTAAACATGCTGCCCTTTCCTTCAACACTTCTTACGCCCACAGTTCCTCCATGGGCTTCAATAATATTTTTAACAATAGCAAGTCCAAGGCCAGAGCCTGCTTTTTCTCTAGTTCTAGCTTTATCCACCTTAAAAAACCTCTCCCATATATAGGGCAATTCATTATAGGGTATACCCTCTCCATTGTCAGTCACCTGCAAGGTAAGTTTTTCATCTTCACAAAAAGCAGATATAATAATTCTACCTCCGTCTGGAGTGTGCCTGATGGCATTTTCCACCAGATTAATCAGGGCTTGTTCTATTCTCCTTTCATCTCCATAAATCAATGGTATATCTGGTTGAATGGTTAATTCTATAGATATGTCTATATAGTTCTGAAAAGATGAATACTTTCTCTTTACCCTATTTAAAAGCCTCTCTACATCATAATAGTCCTTTTTAAGCGCAAAATTACCAGCTTCCATTTTATTTAGATCCAATAAATCATCGACTAATACCCTTAATCTGACAATTTCATCTTTAATAATCAGCAAGTAGGTGTTATTATCTTCCGGTGTGGTAGCCATACCATCGAGTAATGCCTCTGTATATCCTTGCATAATACTCAAAGGAGTCCTTATCTCATGGGATACGCTGGCTAAAAACTCTTTTCTAAGCTGATCCGCTTTCCTTTTTACGCTAATATCCTGGATTACTACAACTGCCCCTATAACCTCACCAGTCTTGCTGTCTTTTAATGGATTGACTCTTAAAGAAACTATTTTATTGCCTGTTTCAATTTCTTTTTCCACCAGCACTTTTCTCTTAACAGCTTTATAAACCATTGCTAGAATTAATTTCCCTTCTGGGCTTTCAGACAATGAGAAGCTATCAATATTCACTCCCAGTAAATTATTGGTTTGTGGGCTAATTAAGGTAAGGTTTCTATTTTGATCAAAGGTTAGAACTCCTTCATTCATACTTTCTAAAACACTTATGAGTTTATCCTTTTCACGAGATAACTCTCCAATAAATTTTTCCAATTCCTTTGCCAGTGAGTTGAAGCACTTTGCCAGGGCTCCTATTTCATCCTTGGTAATAACAGTCACTCGCCCTGAGAAGTCTCCTAGTACCATTTTTTGTGCTGATTCTATAATCTGGGATAAGGGTTTTGTAAACCTATATGACACAATGGGAGTTATTAATATTGTTAGTAATACTGCTCCAAACCCTACCATCAGTATAATTTTTCGCACATCATTAACCATATCTCTATAAGTATCCACTGACTTGCTGATTAGCAGAGCTCCTCTGACATGCTGGTCTTGGTATATTGGAACAGCGACGGAAATTCTTGAATCCTTGAAACCAAAATTCTCCCCATGGTGTATAAAAGACTCTCCTTGAAATATTTTGCCTAATTCCTCCCAGTCCATATACATCCCATTGTCAAGATGATGACCTTCTGAACACACAACAATCTTTTTGTCACGGTTAATGACTATTATGTCAGTACCAATAAATTCACTTAAAAATAGTATTTCCTCTTGATAATCACTTAAGAATTCACTATGGGCTAGTTTTAAAGCCAGGCTTTGCCCTTTTTCAAGGAGAACTTCAACTTCTTTATTAAAATAGTACTTTCTTATAGAGAAATCTAGAAAAATGCTAACAAAAAGAAGGACTAAGATAACTATAAGTATTAATAAAATACGCAGTTTATGGTTTACACCAAATTTC
Organism: Clostridia bacterium; assembly: GCA_018333845.1. Taxonomy (GTDB): domain Bacteria; phylum Bacillota; class DSM-16504; order Desulfitibacterales; family Desulfitibacteraceae; genus Desulfitibacter. The sequence goes on from JAGXSK010000386.1 coordinate 5,390, forward strand.
ATGTGCGCACCTCAAATTTATACCCCACTCCCCATACTGTATGAACATATTTCTTGCCTGCATTACTTCCAAGCTTTTCTCTTAAATTCTTAATATGTGTATCAACTGTTCTAAAATCACCAAAAAAATCATAATTCCATACAGCCTGCATAATTTGCTCCCTGCTAAAAACCTGTCCAGGAGAACTGGTTAAGTATAAAAGCAGTTCATATTCTTTAGGTGTTAAAAATACTTCTTGACCTTCCACCAATACTTTTCTGGTGGTTTTATCTATAGATAAACCATCAAACTGAAGTAAAGACAATTTATCTTTGTCATTATTGCTGGATCTTCTTAATAATGCCTTAACTCGTCCTATGAGTTCTCTTGGACTAAATGGCTTTACAACATAGTCATCTGCACCCATTTCAAACCCTAGAACCCTGTCAAATTCTTCACCTCTAGCAGTAAGCATTATTACCGGCACATCTCCAATTTTCCTTATTTCTTTAAATAAAGTAAAGCCATCTATGCCTGGCAGCATTAAATCTAATATAATTAAGCTATATTCATTCTTTTTAATTTTCTCAAAAGCTATGTTTCCATTTTCGGCTTCATCTACTTGGAAACCTTCTTTTATTAAATACATTTTAACTAAATCTCTTATTTTCTTTTCATCATCAATAACTAGTATAGTTCCCATGCCCATCATGCCACCCCCGACTGTGAAAGTTTATGTTTTTTCAAATTCTCGAAAAGAGTTAACTTTCCTTCTTTCTATTACTAATACTAAAAAGGCAGGAAGATTCCTGCCTGACAATTATTTTTCTGGTTTGCTTTTTAGATATTTATTTATAAGTATAAATCCTACAACTAATATCAAAAATATAGGTAAAATTAATTTTATAAGTATTTCCAAAAAAATCATCACAATAAAACCTCCCTCTATAATCTTTAATTATCTCCTTGAAACAAATAAATATGGTTATTAAAGTTAATTTTATCACAAAATGTAACATCTTTTTACATATTAATTTAACCTAAAGCCAAAAATCCTGTTAATAGCTTATCATAGTATTATCTTAAACTAAAAGCAAAAACCGAATCAAAGTTTAATTCAACCCAATTCGGTAACAAAGGTTATTAATTAAATATTACACTCTTGTAGAACTCTTCCCGATTCAATTAATTTTGCAGCATTTTCTATATTAGCATTAAGCAATCTATCCTCTTTTAAAGCAGGGACAACACTTCTAATGGTTTCATAAGCTAATTCTGTACCTTTACCAAGTTTAGGTTTGCCAATTAAGTCAATTGCCTGAGCAGCTACAAACATTTCCATCCCAATAATGTAATGCATTGATCGAATGATTTTTTCTGTTTTTTGAAGAACATATGGCCCCATGGTTGCATGGTCTTCAACAAGATTTGCTACCTGTAATGCGTCTAACATGGCAGGGTTTGCCAGGTGGCGAATTTCAGCATATAATGAAGCAAAGGTTTTTTGCATGGTAGAAAAACCACAACTAGTTCCTGGATCAGGAGTTAAGAATCTTGGTAAATTAGCAAATTCCGGTGTCATAATCCTTGTTAATCTGTTTCCAATCATGTTAGCTAGTGATGCTAAAGCAATACCAAGCATTTCAAATCTCATAACAACAGTGGCTATATGGTAGTTGCCATTAGAAATCATATCATTTTCTTCAATTAAGACTAGTGGATTATCCCCTGATGAATTAATCTCGATTTCAATTCCTTCTTTTGCAAACCGTAAAGCATCTCTACAAGCGCCATTGACCTGGACAGCACTTCTCAAGCTAACGGGGTCTTGACATGATCCTTGTATGCCACTATCCCATAAGAAACTGCCTTCCAGCAAATTGCGAACTCTAGTTAATACAATTTCCTGTCCAATATGTGGTCTAACTTTGCCTACCCCGGGATGAAGAGGAGTAACATTACCCCTGTATCCTTCCAAAAGCAGGGCGTAGCTTATATCAGCAGTATCTAATAGCTGCTGGCACATATTTATTATCACAGTGCCATGCCCCATGGTAAGTCCATTATTGTTACACAAGGAGATCCCGTCTTTTGCAGCAAGCTTTAGCGGAGTTAATCCTGCCATTTCAAGAGCCTTTGCACTAGGCATCTTCTTATCTTTATATATTACTTCTCCCAAACCTATTAATGGTAATGACAATTCAGACATTGGACCAAGGTCTGATAAACCCACTGAGCCTCTCATAGGTGTAAGAGGATGAATGCCTGCATTTAACATATCAACAAACATTTCAACTATCTGTGGTTGTACACCTGTTGCCCCTTTTGCCATTGTGTTTGCTCTACACAGCATTATTGCTCTTACTATTTCTTCAGAATAATATGGTTTAATGCCAATACAATGACTAATTAGTATTCTATTTTGAAATTCTGTAACCAATTCTTGGGGAATTCTCACATCCTTATTAGCTCCAGTTCCTGTTGTAATCCCATAAACTTCCCTATCGCTATTAGTAATATCATCTACTATTTGTCTGCCTTTTTTTACCCTTCCCATTGCTGATTGCGCTATTTCTACTGGTGCATTTAGTGAAGCAACTGCATGAACTTGTTCAACAGTTAAGTCGTTTCCATTAATTACAATTTTTTTTGTACTGACTGGCATTTGTTTCATTCTCCTTTTCCAATTTAAATATCTTTTATAATTTTAAGAATATAGTTTTCCATGGCATAAAAAAGATGCATACTCCCAATTTGAGATCAACATCCCTCTTTATCCATATTATTTTTTATTTTATGACTGTTAATAAGACACTTTGTATTAAAAAACTACTTCAAATGTCTTTTTACTATATCTATAAAGTTTCACGCAAAGTGTAACATCTCCGCCAGCCAAAGAGTATTATAACATAGCATATTGTGTATTGTGATATTTATTTAAAAAATCTAAAAAAAGTGAGCCTCTGTCCATAATGGATTACACAGACTTAGCCAGCCACCTCCCCTTTGGGGTGTCTGTGCGGCTAATGAGCCTACCATTATGGACCACTCCCTGTCAAGGGTAAAGTGAACGGGCTAACCTTAGTCTGTAAAAGTGATTATTCACTTTTCAAAGAACAAAATTCTAACTGGAAATTCTAAAGTTTAGGTTTACAAAACATATTATACGAG
>JAGXSK010000387.1 GCA_018333845.1 Clostridia bacterium
GATTTCTCCAAAAAACTTGCTTCGATACGCTTATACCTTACCCTTACACACCGCATTGCTTTTCTCACAATTGTGATACTTAACCTTACACTGCTGCCGGGCTTGGTCCGGTTTCCTTTTTGCCTCTCGGAACCTGGTAACATCATTATTACATAATGATTATAACTTGTCAACAATATTTTTTAAAAATTTGCACTTTTTAGTTAAATGCCTTTAATGATATTTAATATCTGTTTTAGATTTAGCGCATGCTGCACAAGTTGTATGAGATTATCTTTGGAACAGGAGAGGGAGCATGCGCTAAATTGCATTAAAATATAGGTTGTCATGGGTATTTTTAACTAGCTAATGTTTTTTGTAATAATCCTTCATAAATTTTCATGTACTCACCTGCAGATTCCCTGCAGCTTGTGCTGCAAATCATTACAGTTTTTCTTAACGACCTCATGAGAACCTTGTCATTAAAACTCCTGAGTGCACGTTTTATAGCAAACAGCATATCATTTGCATTATAATTGTCAAAAGAAAACATATAATTCTTTCCTGTCTTTTTATAATATAACTCCACCATATCAGAGAGTACTCCTGTTTTTCTAACAATTGGAAGAGTTCCGTAACGTTGTGCAATTAAGTGTTCTATTCCGCAAGGTTCATTTAAAGAGGGTACCAGCAAATAATCTGCACCAGCATAGATCCTGTGGGATAACAATTTATCATAAAATAGGTTCACTGAAACTCTATCTGGCATTCTTTTTGCTGCATCTAAAAAAAGATTTTCATATTCTTTTTCACCATAACCAAGCAGTATAAATTGCAAATCTAGAGAAAGCATTTCTTCAAAAGCTTCCAATACTAGTTCGATGCCTTTATCATGAACCAATTTTCGTGTGATCATGGCAATTACGGGTATCTTGCTAGATACTTTCAAACCTAAATATTCTTGAAGCTTTCTTTTATTTACTGCCTTATTCTCTATGGTGTTGTGATCATACATCTTGAAAATGTGATAGTCTTTTGCAGGGTTAAATTCTTTATAATCAGGACCGTGTATAAAACCAAGGAGCCTGTCTTTTCTATGTTTAAGTACACCATCTAATTTTTGTCCTGAATCTGGTTTTTGAATTTCATGTATATAACTGCTGCTTGTAGTTGTTATAAGGTCTGAGAAAAGCAGACCTCCTTTCAAACAATTTACATTACCATAAAACTCTAGTTCTTCCGGAGTAAAATGCTCTTCACCAATGTCAAATAATGACAAAATATTCTTTGGAAATATTCCTTGATTATGGATATTATGAATCGTTAAAATACTCTGCATGCTGTTGTAAAAGTAATGATTAGCATATTTCAGCTTTAAAAGCACAGGAGTCATGGCAGTATGCCAATCATGACAATGGAGCACGTCTGGTTTAAAATTTATTTGGGCTAGACTTTCTAAAACTGCGTGTACAAAAAAAGCAAATCTTTCTCCATCATCCCAGCAACCACATATGCCTGGCCTATTAAAGTAGTTGTAGTTATGAATGAAATAGTATGCAACACCTTCTAAGTCAAGTTGTTCAATTGTACATGGCTGACACTTGTCCCCAAATTCAACAGTAAAATGCTTGCCAATAGTCATCTTGTTAGTATAAATTCTTGGTATGTTTTTATATTTGGGTAATATAACCCGCACATCAACACCCATCTCTTTCAATTCCCTGGCAAGAAGGCGAATTTTATGTGCCATTTCATAGGTTTCCATAAAAGGTTCAACTTCAGCAGCAGTTAAAATTATTTTCATTACTAATCACTCCCTGAAATAAGTTTTTTGCTGCCAGACACATCCGAAGCGGGAAAAGCAAAAGCTTTTCATCAATGAGGATGAAAAGCTAAAGGCAAAAATCTTTTCTTAAAACAGCCTTGCTGAAAAAAGAAGTATTGCATGAACAACTTCTTATTTCAGAGAAGATTTTAGCTATATTGATTATTCGTGTTGCTGTGGCTTTTTATCCCCACTGGCTAAAGTTTCATTTGTTATCACCTTTTAAGAAGAAATTTTTGAGTTATTTATTGCTGTGATTATATTATAAAATATTCTGAATTGCATGTCAAATTTATTTAACTTGTTGTCCGAATTCTGTATTTTTTGCAATAAATATCCAAAATTATGATTTTCACAAAGTTAACGTCTTGCAGACTGTAAAATTTTCGCTGGTTGAGCTAACCTGGGTACTGATTAATCTCTCGTAACCAAAGGATTTTTGTTATGCATAAGTGGAATTGTAAAAAAGGATTTTGCCTATAATATGGTTAATATTATAGTTAATTCAAAAGAAAATTACTATAAAATACAAGGAAACGGGGAATTGAACCATGCCAAAGCGCACCGATATCAACAAAATTCTCATTATTGGCTCTGGTCCAATCATAATTGGACAGGCTGCTGAATTTGATTATGCAGGAACTCAAGCCTGTAAAGCCTTGAGAAAATTAGGCTATGAAATTGTCCTGGTAAACTCCAATCCAGCCACTATCATGACTGATCCTGTTATGGCTGATGCAACTTATATTGAACCGCTAAATGTAAAAAGGCTAACAGAGATTATTGAAAGGGAACGACCTGATGCACTGCTTCCAAACCTGGGAGGCCAATCTGCCCTCAACCTTTCCATTGAATTAGACAAGGCAGGTGTCCTTGAAAAATATGGTGTTAAGGTAATGGGGGTCCAGCTGGATGCCATTGAAAGGGGAGAGGACCGTATTATCTTTAAAGAAACCATGAAAAAGCTGGGCATTGAAATGCCAAGAAGTGCTCCAGCTTATAGTGTGGAGGAAGCTGAAGAAATAGCCATGGAGCTTGGTTTTCCTGTGGTTATCCGCCCTGCTTATACCATGGGCGGAACTGGAGGTGGTCTGGTTTATAATCTTGACGAGTTGAGGCAGGTTGCCAAAAGAGGAATTACAGCAAGTATTGTAGGACAAATCCTGGTAGAGGAATCAGTATTGGGCTGGGAAGAACTAGAACTGGAAGTAGTTCGTGATGCCAAAAACCAGATGATCACAGTATGCTTTATAGAAAATGTAGATGCTATAGGTGTTCATACGGGGGATTCCTTCTGCACGGCACCAATGCTGACCATTAGTAATGAACTGCAGCAGCGTCTGCAAAAATACGCCTATGACATTGTAGAAGCCATTGAAGTAATTGGAGGCACCAATGTGCAGTTTGCCCATGACCCGAGAACAGGCCGTGTAGTGGTTATTGAAATAAACCCCCGGACTTCAAGATCCTCTGCCCTTGCTTCAAAAGCTACAGGCTTTCCCATAGCACTGATCTCTGCCATGCTGGCTGCTGGCTTGACCCTGGATGAGCTTCCCTACTGGCGGGATGGAACCCTGGACAAATATACTCCTTCAGGGGATTATGTTGTGGTTAAATTTCCCCGCTGGAACTTTGAAAAATTCAAGGGTTCAATAGACAAGCTGGGTACTCAAATGAAGGCCGTTGGGGAAGTAATGAGTATGGGCAAGAACTATAAGGAAGCATTTCAAAAAGCCATTCGTTCCCTGGAAATAGGGCGTTACGGTCTGGGCTTTGCTAAAGATTTCAATAAAAAAACTTTACCCGAGCTGCTGTCACTGCTAGTTGAACCTTCAAGTGAACGCCAGTTTATTATGTATGAAGCATTGCGCAAGGGAGCTGCCATAGAAGAATTACATAAACTTACCCACATCAAGGCATGGTTTATTGAGCAAATGCAGGAGCTGGTTTTATTGGAGGAGGAGCTGCTGCAGTATAGGGACAAGTCCTTGCCTGATGATTTGCTGGTTCGTGCCAAGAAGGACGGTTTCGCCGATAGATATTTAGCCATGCTGTTAAACCTGCCTGAGAAAGAGATTAGGAAGCGTCGAATTGCCCTGGGCATAACAGAAGGATGGGAACCTGTGCCCGTAAGTGGAGTCCAGGATGCAGCTTATTATTATTCAACATATAATGCCCAGGATAAGACCATCTCAAGCAGCAATTCCAAGGTAATGATTTTAGGTGGAGGGCCAAATCGCATTGGCCAGGGTATAGAATTTGACTATTGTTGTGTTCATGCAGCCATTACTTTGCGAAATTTAGGATATGAAACCATTATGGTTAACTGCAATCCTGAAACAGTATCTACAGATTATGACACATCTGATAAATTATACTTTGAACCGCTCACTGTAGAGGATGTATTGAGTATTTACCAGAAAGAAAGGCCAATGGGGGTAATTGCCCAGTTTGGAGGACAGACTCCATTAAATATTGCAGGAGAACTGGAAAGGGAAGGTGTCAAGATACTTGGCACATCTCTTGAAACAATTGACCTTGCAGAGGATCGTGATAGTTTTAGAGCTGCCATGGATAAACTGGGAATTCCCATGCCCAAGGCCGGCATTGCCGGCAGCCTGGATGAAGCCCTTGCTATAGCTCATGAAATTGGCTATCCAGTAATGGTCAGGCCCTCATATGTTTTAGGAGGGCGGGGCATGGAAATCGTTCATGATCAGGAAATGCTCAAACATTATATAGATGCAGCAAGAGATGTTAACCCTGAGAAACCTATCCTTATAGATAGATTTCTTGACAATGCTGTTGAAGCCGAGGCAGATGCTATTTCTGATGGGATAGATGTTTTTGTACCAGCAGTCATGGAACACATAGAGTATGCAGGAGTTCATTCAGGGGATTCGGCCTGTGTTATACCCCCAATTAGTATTTCAGATGAAAACCTGGAAACTATCCGCAGCTATACCAGATTGATAGCTCAAGAGCTAAAGGTAATAGGGTTGATGAACATTCAGTATGCCATTGCTGACAATCAAGTTTATGTATTGGAAGCAAACCCAAGGGCATCCAGGACAGTCCCAATAGTATCAAAGATTTGCAATATTTCTATGGCCCGCATTGCTACTGAAATAATTATGACCACTGAAAAGGGAAGCAAATATAATATCAATGATCTGGCGACAGGGGATATTCCCTACTTTGGTGTGAAAGAAGCCGTCTTTCCCTTTAATATGTTTCCAGAGGTAGATCCTCTTTTAGGTCCGGAAATGAGATCCACTGGAGAGGTTTTAGGAATTGGCGATTCCTTTGGAATAGCTTTCTTTAAGGCCCAGGAGGCTGTCCAGAGTCCCTTGCCCACTTCAGGAACTGTCTTGATCACTGTAAGAGAAGAGGATAAACAGGCAGTACTGCCTGCTGCACGCAAATTTGCTGAGCTGGGTTTTGCAATAAAGGCAACAGAAGGAACCCAGAAGTTTTTAGCTGATAACGGCATCCAATCTGCAGAAATCTATAAGCTGGGAGAAGGCAGGCCTGACATAATAGATAGTATAACCAATAGAGAGATTAATTTGATTATCAACACACCAATTGGTGAAGGCGGTAAAAAAGATGATTCTTATATTAGAAAGGCAGCTATCAAGCATAAAGTGCCTTATATAACCACAATTGCTGCTGCTGTTGCTACTGCCAGGGGGATAGAAGCTTACCTGGAAGCTAACATAACTGAAACCAAAGTGAAAAAATTACAGGAATATCACTTGCGAATAAAAGAATCAACCCAGGGTCAGGCTTGACAAATTGACAAATTGACATTTATATTGAAAAATATATTTAACTTGAAAAGTTTAATTTTTAATTGCCCTTAAGCTTTTGCTTTACAGTAGGATAGCAATCTAAATTGCTGTGGGGCATAAACAGGCCGGCAGTAAACTTACTCATAAATTTCCCATGGGTGCCTATTTCAAAATATGTTATATTTTTAACAATTTCTTCTAGCTCCTTGATTTTTTCCTTATCAAGAAGGGCAGCCCTGGCACCCTCAACTGAGCTATTGCCAATAAGGTGGATTTTTTCTCTTGGCATGTCAGGGTACAAGCCCATGGTTATGGCTGATTCTGGATTGATGTAATTGCCAAAGGCCCCTGCAGCATAAAAATCTTGAATATCTGCTAGTGAACAGCCAACACTTTCCAAGAGCACCTCCAGTGAGGCATTTACTGCCGCCTTGGTTCTGAGAAGATTTCTTATATCAATCTGGGTAATTATTATATCCTGACCATGGGCAGTATCTTCAGCCTTTACTACAGTATACTCCTTGCTGTCATCTTTAAAACGTCCAGAAGAATCAATGATCCTATTGATGAAGAGTTCAGCCACAGCGTCTACAAGACCAGATCCGCAAATACCCTTGGGTTTTTCATTACCAATGGTAGTATAACGAACCTTTCTTGTTCTGCCATCAATTTGTATGCTGTCAATTGCACCTGCTTCAGCTCTAATCCCAGATGAAACAACTCCTCCCTCCAGGGCAGGACCGGCAGCACCAGCGCAAGCTACCAACCACTGGTTATTTCCTAGTAATATTTCTCCATTTGTTCCAATGTCCACTATTATTGATATAGTATCCCTCTTATGCATTTCGCTTACAAGGATGCCTGCTACAGCATCACCTCCAACATAACTTCCTATGCTGGGGATACAGTAAATTATGCCAAAGGGATTAATAGCTATATTAAGCTCTCTGGCTTGCAAGAAACCAGGTTGGTTAACAGTTGGCAGATAAGGCTCCCTGCACAAATGAGTTGGGGAAAGACCAAGAAGCAGGTGTATCATGGTAGTATTTCCACCAATGACAGCCCCTGAAATCTGGTTATTAGTAATACCAGCATCCATGCACAGACTATTAATTAGAACATTTAGAGTTGACACTATGGCTTGTGTCAGCTGGGCAAGATTTTCTGGAGAACTGGCAAAATGTATTCTGGACAAGATATCCTCGCCATGGATTACCTGCTGGTTATAATCTGATTCTACTCCCAAAATATCACCGGAAGCTAAATCCACAAGATATACAACAACTGTGGTTGTGCCAATATCAATTGCCAACCCGCAATGTTTATCTAACTCCTGTCCTTCCTCTATACCAATAATTTTATGGCAGGGTGCTGTATCAGCAACAGTAACAGTAACCCGCCACTTACTGTTATGGCAGGCCCGGGCAATGGCATCCATTAAAGGCAGGGGAACTGTAATATTTGGAAAATCCTTGTGCAATGCTTCCTTCAGGCGGTCAATTACTCCCTTGTTATTGTTTAAGCTTGGTGGTTTAAGCTCAAGGTAAACCTTTTTTGTGATTGGATTGGGATTAATAATTAGCTGTTTGCCTCTTATTAAAATAGTTTGGTTTTTCATAGGGTTCCTTTCCCATGTTAAATAATTAATTAACATTATACCATAATACTAAAATGAACACTTGCTGATGTAAATTAGCAAGCCAGCATAAAGGTAACTGGATCTCAATGTCGAATTCTTATTTAAAAACCTAGGAGGTGACTTTAAATGTTGGTTAAAGATATAATGACAACACAGGTAATTACTGTTACCACTGAAGATACTGTGGAAAAATGTGCCAATCTGCTCATGGAGCATAAATTTAGCGGTTTACCTGTTTTGAATTCAGAGGGAGATCTGGTGGGCATTGTTACCGAAGGTGATCTGATTCGACGTGCATCTCGTATCAAGGCACCGCCTGCCCTGGCTTTGTTAGGAGGCCTAATCTATTTAGGCAATCCTAAAAAATTTATTGATGAAATAAAACGGGCCATGTCCCAAAAAGCTGGTGAACTCATGAGCAAAAAAATTATCACGGTACGTCCAGATGATACCATAGAGCATGCTGCAACTCTCATGATGGATCATAAAATAAAAAGATTGCCTGTTGTCAATGAGGAAGGAAAACTAGCAGGCATTGTTTCCAGGCGGGACATCATGGCTTACTTGTACCCCGGTAAATAAAATTAATATGCCCAGGATTGTAAAACAAGCCCAAGAAAGGTAAAACTTTTTTGGGCTTGTTTTTTCATCTAACCAGAGCAACCAGAGCAACCAGAGCAACCAGAGTAACAAGAGTAACCAGAGTAACAAGAGTAACCAGAGCAACCAGAAGAACCGTCCCCCTGGTTACTTATGAATATTTATTGTTTTGATTGAAAACAATAAACTGAATTAACAATTACCAGGAGACTTTTTCAAAAAGGGGTTTATATGGAAATATTAATCAGGGAAAATGATAAACAAAAATTTCAAAAGTTAGACAAGGTCATTGCCAGGTACAATGTTGAAGCGGGCATGCTGATTCGTATCCTGCAGGAGGCCCAGAACATTTTTGGTTATCTGCCTGCAGATGTACAATCCTACATAGCTAAGGAACTCAAGCTGCCCATATCAACCATAAATGGTGTAGTCAGCTTCTATTCTTTATTTTCACAAGAACCCAGGGGCAAATATGTCATTGGGATTTGTATGGGGACTGCATGTTATGTAAAGGGATCTCAAGAAATATTAAATGCTATTAAAGAAGAACTGGCCATAGATGTGGGGGAAACATCTGTGGATAAAATGTTTACCTTAAAAGCAACTAGATGTATTGGTGCATGCGGCCTGGCACCTGTCATTACCATCAATGAAAATGTTCATGGAAGGCTGAGCCCTGCAGATATTCCAAGCATTCTATATCAATATACCAAGGAGTCCAGACAGACTGGGCTCAGGAATTAGGGTGGAGTGAAAATGAAAAACATTAAAATAGAAAATAAAGAGAAGCTGCAGGAACTTAAGAAAAAAACCTATGAAGG
>JAGXSK010000388.1 GCA_018333845.1 Clostridia bacterium
CTTAATTAAAGATATGGAATTCCGTATCAGGCAGCAGGGATTAACTTTGGAAAACTATCTAAAGTTTACTAATACTAGCATGGAGCAATTGAGGGAACAGTATAAAGAAAGTGCTTCAACTAGTGTTAAAGTAGATTTAGTTTTAGAAGCTATTGCCAAGGCAGAAAACATTGAGGTTACTGATGAAGAAGTAAATAAGGAAATTGAAAAAATTGCAGAACAAAATAATCAACCAGCTGATCAGATCAAGCAATTTTTGATGATGCAGGGAAGACTCGATCCCCTTAAAGAAAGCCTGATTATTGATAAGGCTGTTAGTTTCCTGTTAGAAAATGCCAAGGTACTAGAGCCCCAGACTGGAGAAGCTAAAACTGAAGAAGTTGAAGAGGAAGCTAAAACTGAAGTTAATGAAGAAGAAAAAATTAATAAAAATGAGTAACCTAATGAGCATTAAATAATAATTATACAATTAAGAGGAAAGTAGGTGTATATTATGTCTGTGCTTGTACCAATGGTAGTTGAACATACTAACAGAGGAGAGAGGGCTTATGACATATATTCAAGGCTGCTCAAGGATAGAATTATATTTTTAGGCAGTGAAATAAATGATTATGTAGCTAATCTGGTTATAGCCCAGCTGCTTTTTTTAGAAGCAGAAGATCCAGAAAAGGATATACATCTCTATATTAATAGTCCTGGTGGCTCCATTACCGCTGGAATGGCTATTTTTGACACGATGACATATATTAAACCAGATGTGCAAACAATCTGTGTTGGTTTAGCAGCCAGTATGGGTGCTTTTCTCCTGGCAGCAGGAACTAAAGGAAAAAGATTTGCTTTGGCCAATAGTGAGATAATGATTCATCAGCCCCTGGGAGGAACTCAAGGTCAGGCCGTTGATATTGAGATTCATGCAAAAAGAATTATTAGGATAAGACAAAGATTAAATAGTATACTGGCTGACATTACCAAAAAGTCAATTGAACAAATTGAGAAAGATACAGATAGAGACTATTTTATGACTGCTGAAGAGGCAAAAGAATATGGTATAATAGATAAGGTAATGACAACAAGGGATTCGATGGGCAAAAAATAGCGGGCTCTTAAAAGGCGTGCTAAAAAGTTGGTGAGGTGAAATAATGTATAAGTACACCGATGACAAAGGGCAATTGAAATGTTCATTTTGTGGTAAACTACAGGATCAAGTTAAAAAACTTGTAGCTGGACCTGGGGTATATATTTGCGATGAGTGCATTGAGCTTTGTAACGAGATCATCGAAGAGGAGCTTAGCGAAGATCTGGGTTTAGAAATGGGGGATGTTCCTAAACCAAAAGAGATCAAGGAAATACTTGATCAATATGTAATTGGACAGGAAAGAGCAAAAAAATCCCTGGCTGTAGCTGTATACAATCACTACAAGCGAATAAATATGGGGATGAAAATTGATGATGTTGAGTTGCAAAAGAGTAACATTGTAATGCTTGGTCCAACCGGTAGTGGTAAAACCCTATTAGCTCAAACACTGGCTAAAATATTAAATGTGCCCTTTGCCATTGCAGATGCAACTTCCTTAACAGAGGCAGGTTATGTTGGAGAAGACGTAGAAAACATTTTATTAAAGCTAATACAGGCAGCAGATTATGACGTTGAAAAAGCTGAAAAGGGAATTGTATATATTGATGAAATTGATAAAATAGCTCGCAAATCTGAGAATCCTTCTATAACAAGGGATGTTTCTGGTGAAGGTGTTCAGCAAGCCCTTTTGAAAATTTTGGAGGGTACAGTGGCAAGTGTACCACCTCAAGGCGGTAGAAAGCATCCCCATCAAGAATTTATCCAGCTTGATACAACCAATATTCTCTTTATTTGCGGTGGGGCTTTTGATGGAATTGATAAAATTATTGGCAACAGAATTGGCAAAAAGGGAATTGGCTTTGGTTCAGAAGTAAAGGGCAAAAAGGATAAGAATATAGGTGAGATATTAAACAGTATTTTACCAGTTGACTTGCTGAAATTTGGACTAATACCAGAATTTGTGGGCAGGTTGCCTGTAATTGTTACCCTGGAGGCTTTAGATGAACAGGCCCTTGTAAGGATCCTTACTGAGCCTAGAAACGCTCTAGTCAAGCAGTACCAAAAGCTTTTTGAAATGGACTCTGTTAACCTGGAGTTTGAAAGAGAAGCTTTGGAAGCTATAGCCAAGGAAGCCATTAAGAGAGAAACAGGCGCCAGGGGCTTAAAGGCTATACTGGAAAATATCATGCTGGATGTAATGTATGATATTCCATCAAAGAAAGACATCAAGCATTGTACCGTAACAAAAGCAGCTGTAGATGGCAGAAAGGCACCCATATTAGCATTTGAGAAAAAGGAAGAAACAGCATAGTATAGACAGCATAACTGATTAAAAAGGTTCTCCATTGAGGGCCTTTTTACTTGTAAAGTATTCCATTCCTGTTCACATATTCGGATAAAAAGCATCCTGTTGGCAATAATATTTAATCAAGAGAGATAAAAGTTTTATCAGGGAAGGAGTTGTATTGTATCAATGTATCCATATGGGACAGGATTGGGAAGTATATTAGGTTTTGTGCAAATATTTTTCGCCATTGTTATAGGCCTCTATTTCTGGAATCTCCTAAAAAATCAACAGGGCAATAAAATTGCTGTAGAAAGAGAATCAAAAAAGGAATTGGAAAAACTCCAAAGGATGCGTAAAGTGTCCCTGAGTATGCCCCTTTCAGAAAAAACCAGGCCTACCTGTTTTACCGAAATAGTTGGCCAGGAGGAAGGACTTAAGGCTTTAAAGGCAGCCTTATGCGGGCCTAATCCCCAGCATGTGATTATCTATGGTCCCCCTGGAGTTGGAAAAACTGCCGCAGCAAGACTGGTGTTAGAGGAAGCCAAAAAATTTCCTGACTCACCCTTTAATAATGATGCAAAGTTTATAGAAATTGATGGAGCTACTGCAAGATTTGATGAGAGGGGAATAGCAGACCCTTTAATAGGATCTGTCCACGATCCAATATATCAGGGTGCTGGAGCCATGGGAATGGCGGGAATCCCCCAGCCCAAGCAGGGAGCAGTTACCAAGGCCCACGGTGGCATGCTCTTTATAGATGAAATAGGGGAACTCCATTCTATACAAATAAATAAACTCCTTAAAGTGTTAGAGGATAGAAAGGTGATCTTAGAAAGTGCCTATTATAGCTCTGAGGACAATAATATACCTGGCCATATTCATGATATATTCCAAAATGGTCTGCCAGCTGATTTTCGCCTGGTTGGAGCTACTACAAGACTGCCAAATGAGATTCCGCCGGCAATAAGGTCAAGATGTATGGAAGTTTTTTTTAGGCCGTTACTGGGCAATGAAATAGAGAAGATAGCCAGCAATGCAGCAAAAAAAATAGGTTTTGAAATAGAATATAATGCAATTAAAGTAGTGGCCCGGTATGCTACTAATGGTCGTGATGCAGTAAACATTATACAAATAGCTGCTGGCTTGGCCCTTGGGGAGGAACGTAAAAAGATTTTGTGCTCAGATGTGGAATGGGTAGTAAATAGTGGACAATATTCGCCCAGGCCAGATAAGAAAGTTCATTCCAAGCCCCAGGTAGGACTTGTCAATGGACTGGCTGTTTGTGGACCTAGTATTGGTATGCTCTTGGAGCTGGAGGTAAGTGTTTTGTCCGCTAAAGAGGGTCAGGGTAAGGTCATAGTAACAGGTGTAGTGGAAGAAGAGGAGATGGGTTCCATTGATGGGAAAAAGCTTCGCAGAAAAAGTATGGCTAAAGACTCTGTTGAAAATGTCTTAACAGTACTTAGAAAAAATCTTGATGTAGACCCATATAATTATAATATTCATGTAAACTTTCCTGGTGGTGTGCCCATAGATGGTCCATCTGCAGGGGTGACAATTGCCACAGCAGTATATTCTGCTATAAAAAATCTTCCAGTAGATAATAAGGTTGCCATGACAGGGGAAGTGTCAATAAGAGGTTATGTAAAGCCTGTGGGAGGCATAGTAGCTAAAGTAGAAGCAGCCCGTCATGGAGGTGCACAAACAGTTATTATCCCAAAAGATAACTGGCAGGAAATGTTTAGCTTTCTAGATGGCATAGACGTGAAACCTGTAGAGACCCTTGAGGAAGTGTTAGAAATAGCTATTCCACAGGCAAATCTGCAAAAATCCCATGAGGCTGCACCAAATATAGAGGTACTGTCAGCATCCCAAATGTAATTTAACTATTTATGCTTTATTAATCCAATGCAGGAAACCTTTGCAGGAAATATTAATATCATGTAGAATAACACTAGGACTATTTCCCTGGGTATAAAAACCTGTTATACATTTGACCATTTGTTACCACTTGAACTCACCAGGAGGTGTTTATGTGACAATTAAAGCATCTAATGTAAGAAAAGGCATTCCATTGCTCCCGTTAAGAGGGGTCTTAGTATTTCCATATATGGTTATCCATTTAGATGTCGGCAGGGACAAGTCAATTAGTGCAATTGATGAGGCAATGCTGACAGACAGGGAAATTTTATTAGTAATGCAAAAGGATGCTCAAACTGATGAACCTGCAGTTGAAGATATTTATCACACCGGGACTATAGCAGAAATAAAGCAGTTGCTTAAGCTGCCTGGTGGTACAATTAGAGTGTTAGTAGAAGGAAAAGTAAGAGCAAGAATAATTAATTTCAAAGATAATGAAGACTATCTGCAGGTTGATGCAGAAGAGTTTCCTGAGAAAACTGCAATTACCCCTGAGATTGAGGCTCTAATGAGAACCCTGGTGGATAAATTTGAGAATTATGTAAAAATCAGCAAAAAAATACCACCTGAGGCTGTAGTATCAGTTGTTACTGTTGATGAGCCCAATAGGCTTGCAGACATAATTGCAGCCCATTTAACTTTAAAACCCAACGATAAGCAGATGGTATTAGAAAAAATTGATATTACTGAACGATTAGAGTTTCTGTGCGAGATCATTACCAAAGAAATGGAAATCCTCGAGCTTGAACGAAAAATAAACATGCGTGTAAGGAAACAAATGGAAAAAACCCAAAAAGAGTATTATTTAAGGGAACAAATGAAAGCTATACAAAAGGAACTCGGGGAAAAAGATGATTTAAAAGCAGAAACAGAAGAACTAAAAGAAAAGATAGAAAAGGCACGTATGCCCAAAGAAGCCAGGGAAAAGGCATTAAAAGAACTAGAACGATTGGAGAAAATGCCTCCAATGGTAGCAGAGGCAACCGTTGTGAGAAATTATCTTGACTGGATGCTGTCAATACCATGGTATAAGCAAACCAAGGACAGGCTTGATATTAACAGGGCTCAAGCAATACTTGATGAGGATCACTATGGACTTGAAAAGGTCAAGGAGCGGATTATTGAATATCTTGCTATTCGTCAGCTTGCCAAAAAGATGAAAGGTCCTATATTATGCTTTGTTGGTCCACCAGGGGTTGGAAAGACATCACTAGCCAAATCTATTGCCAGGGCATTACAGAGAAACTTTGTAAGGATGTCCCTGGGAGGTGTAAGGGACGAGGCTGAAATAAGAGGACATAGGAGAACCTATGTAGGAGCCATGCCAGGTAGAATAATTCAGGGCATGAAACAAGCAGGCACAAAGAATCCTGTATTCTTACTGGATGAAATTGATAAGATGAGCATGGATTTTAGAGGAGATCCATCTGCTGCACTTTTAGAAGTATTAGATCCCGAACAGAATAGTACTTTTAGTGATCATTATATAGAAGCTGCCTATGACTTGTCCAAGGTTATGTTTATAACCACAGCCAATATTCAGTACAATATACCTAGGCCACTATTAGATAGAATGGAAATAATCTACATATCGGGATATACTGAAGAAGAAAAACATAAAATAGCAAGCCTTTACTTGCTGCCAAAGCAGTTGAAAGAACATGGGTTAACTGAACAGCAGTTGGGCATATCTGAAAATGGTTTGCGTAGAATCATAAGGGAATATACTAGAGAAGCGGGAGTTAGGAATTTAGAAAGGGAAATTGCCACCATATGCCGCAAAACTGCAAGGGATATTGTGGCCAAGAAAGAAGAAAATGTTAAGGTAACTGCCCAAAATGTAGAAAAGTATCTTGGGATCCCACGTTATAGATATGGAGTAGCTGAAAAGGAAAGTGAAGTGGGAGTAGCTACTGGTCTAGCATGGACAGAAACAGGGGGAGATGTTCTCTTTGTTGAAACCACTCTGTATAAAGGCAAGGGCAATTTAATGCTAACTGGTAAGCTTGGTGACGTTATGAAAGAATCGGCATATGCTGCCTTGAGTTATATTAAGTCCAGGGCTGAGAAGCTAGGACTAGACTCTGCAATGTTTGAAAATCAGGATATTCATATTCATGTTCCTGAAGGAGCAATTCCCAAGGATGGACCTTCAGCGGGTATTACAATTGCAACTGCAATGGCATCTACATTAACAAATAAACCTGTTCGGAAAGATCTGGCCATGACAGGAGAGATAACCTTAAGAGGCAGGGTGCTCCCTGTTGGAGGCATCAAAGAAAAAGTTATAGCTGCCCATAGAGCAGGCATTCGAAAAGTGGTTCTTCCTAAAGAAAACGAAAAAAATCTTGAGGATGTACCCCAATCAGTCAAGAGAAAGATAGACTTTCACTTTGTAGAACACATGGATGAAGTCCTATCCGTTGCACTATTAGAAGTGCCTGTAGAAACAAAAACAGAAAATGCTGTTAAAGAGGGTGAAAATGAAGGTTAAAAGAGCTAGTTATATAGGAAGTGCTGTAAAAAAGGAGCAATATCCCTTAGATAGGAAGCCGGAGGTTGCATTTGTGGGCAGATCTAATGTGGGGAAGTCATCCCTTATCAATACCCTGGTGAATAGGAAGGGACTTGTAAAGACCAGTGGAAAACCTGGCAAAACCCGTACCATTAACTTTTTTGATGTAAATGGCGAACTTAACATGGTTGACCTTCCAGGCTATGGATATGCTGCAGTTTCTGGGGGTATGAAGGAACAGTGGGCTGGATTTTTAGAGGAATACCTAAGGGAAAGGGAAGAATTGCGGCTGGTCATACAACTTATGGATATTCGCCATGAGCCCACAGCCCTTGACATGCAAATGCATTCATGGCTGCAGAGTTCTGGGATACCCTATTTACTGGTTGCCACAAAAGCTGATAAAATAGCCAGAGGAAAGTGGGCAAAGCATTTAACTGATATAAGGAAAAAATTGGCATTGCCATCTGATTTCAAAGTTATACCTTTTTCTTCAGCAAATGGTGAAGGAAAAATTGATGTATGGAAGGTAATAATGGACCATATAAAAACTCCGTGATTTCAACGGAGTTTTTACATTTTATTTTCTCTTTACAACTTATTTTCTCTTTACAACTATCAGGTTTTTGTCATCACTGGGTGTTTCCTGATTAACCATTTCAACATAGTTTATAATGGAATCAATTGTATCCATGGCACTTAAATCCCTTAATTCGTCTAGTTTGGCATAAAGCTTTTCAATAGAAAGCTGTTGGCCTTTTGCTGCGCTTATCTCAAAAAAACCATCTGTAAACATACTAAGCTTACCCCCTGGAGGAAAGGGAGCTACAGCTTCCTCGTAATGAATGTCTTTAAAAACCCCAACTGGCAGGGTGGTTGTTTCATTGAGGACACGTCTGCCACACTCGCTTTGCAGGATAGGTTCAGGGTGTCCGCCATTTACTATTCTTATTTCCCATTTTTTAGTGTCAATGATCAGATACAAGGCTGTTATAAAGCTGTCACTATCTGTAAGGGAGAAGAAATCTATTAACCCATAGTTTAATGACCTGATTAGCTCTTTAGGTGAATTCCACAAATTTTTATTTTGAAAGAGCCTATCCTTTAATACCATTGTTTTCATTGCAGCAGAAACCCCATGGCCAGAAATATCTGCCATGAAAATGCCAAGGTTGTGTTCATCTATATCCATGAAATAATAAAAATCACCACCAATTTCAATACTGGGCTGATAAAAAACTGCAATGTCTAGTGAAGCCATGTCAGGAACAGATTTGGGAAGGAGGCTTTCCTGCAAATATTTTGCCATGGCAAGCTCTTTTTTTAACAGTTTGTAATGGTTTTCCAGGTCATCATGGAGTGATTTTGTAAGAAGCAGGGACTTGACCCTTGTAATAAGCTCAATTCTATCCACAGGCTTGGCAAGAAAATCATCGGCACCTACTTCTATTCCCTTGATCTTATTCTCCCTGTCGTTTAAAGCTGTAATTAGTATGACTGGTAAAAATCTGGTTGCAGGGTTGTTTTTTATAATGGAACAGACATCAAATCCATTTATTTCAGGCATCATAATATCTA
>JAGXSK010000389.1 GCA_018333845.1 Clostridia bacterium
CCTACACATGCACCAACTGGATCAACATTTTCATTATTTGAGTGAACTGATATTTTTGATCTTGAGCCAGCTTCTCTTGCAATTGACTTTATCTCCACAATACCATCATGAATTTCAGGAACCTCAAGTTCAAAGAGTCTTTTTAGAAGGCCCGGATGGGTTCTTGACAACAAAATCTGGGGTCCTTTAGGTGTATTTTTCACTTCTAAAACATAGGCTTTAATTCTTTCATTTTGAACGTAGTTTTCACTAGGTATTTGCTCCGATGAAGCAAGGATGGCTTCAGTCCTACCCAGGTCAATAAATATATTTCCTGCTTCAATCCTTTGAATTTTACCAGTTACTATATCATTTTCTTTGTTTAAATACTCTTCATAGATTATTCCACGTTCAGCTTCTCTAATTCTTTGAACTACTACCTGTTTGGCTGTCTGGGCTGCAATTCTTCCGAAATTCCTTGGCGTAACTTCAAATTCTATTATATCACCTATTTGATATATTGGATTTATCTTGTGAGCAGCCTTCAAAGAAATCTGAGAGTTTTCATCTGTTACTTCCTTAACCACTTCTTTGCGTGAAAATACTATAAACTCCCCCGATGACCTGTCTATATGCACCCTCGCATTCTGGGAAGATCCAAAGTTCTTTTTATAGGCTGACAGCAATGCTTGTTCAATTGCTTCAAATAGGATGTCTGATGAAACACCCTTTTCCTTTTCTATATCATGAATGGCTTCTATAAATTCAATATTCATTTCAACCCTCCTCTTAAAAGTCTACTGTCAAATTTGCGGAGGCTATTTTGTCCAATGAAATGTTAATGTCCCTTTCATTTACAGTAAGAGTAACAATGCCTTCCTTAAATTCTTTCAACTGTCCAACAAATATTTTTTGACCATTAATGGCATCAAACGTTTTAACCATAATTTTACTACCCAAAAATCTCAGATAATCCTTTTCTTTTTTTAGCGGCCTTTCAATACCCGGTGAGCTAATTTCTAAAATATAACTTGTTTTAATTGGTTCACTTTCATCTAATAGCTGACCAACTTCTCTGCTTATTAGTTCACAATCATCTAGAGTAATTCCCTCTGGCTTATCAATGAATACTCGCAAATACCACTCTTTGCCTTCTTTTACATACTGTACATCCACCAGGTCAAAGTTATTTCCCTGGATTACAGGCATGATTAAATCTTCAACTTTATTTGCAACATTTTGCGACATAACCTACCCCCTTAACTCTACCTTAATATTTTAACATATTATGTATAAACATATACTTAGTACAACTTTAAATAAAATGAGAGTGGGCCAGGACCCACTCATTTGCTAAGCTTCTGTAATATTGATCATTCCATAAAGCAGTATATCATATCCTAACAAGCTAATCAAGCTAAAACAAGGTTAATTGGTTTTTTTCTGGTAATCCTTTTAAAATTCCATTTTCTTTTAATACTTGAACAACATTTTTCGTTAACTTTGTTTTGTTCTGCAGGTCCTCAATTGAAGTTATTTCTCCCTTTTCTCTAGTTTCTATAATTTTTTTTGCTGCAATTTCTCCAAGTCCTTGCAATGAAATAAAGGGACATAAAAGTTGACCATTTGCTATCTTAAATTTAAACGAATCAGATTCCCATAAATCTATCATTCTTGGCTTAATACCTCTTAAATACATTTCCAGGGCCACTTCTAGAATGTTATACAGCCCTTTTTCCTTTGCAGTTGCATTATTTCCTAAAACTTCAATCTCCTGCATTTTGGACATAACCTTATTTTCCCCTTGACATATTAATTCTGCATCAAAGTCACCCCCACGTACGGAAAAAAAGGCAGCATAAAAGGCTTCAGGATACTTTACTTTAAAATATGCAATTCTAAAGGCCATTGTTACATAAGCCACTGCATGGGCCTTGGGAAACATATATTTTATCTTTTCACAGGAATCTATATACCAATCTGGCACTCCATGCGTGTACATCAATTCTCTATATTCCTGTTTCAGTCCCTTTCCCTTGCGAACATCTTCCATTATCTTAAAAGCCTCAAGTGATGGCAGGCCTTTTTCAATTAAATAAACCATAACGTCATCTCTGCAAGCAATAGTTTCATTTAAAGTAGCAATCTTGTTTTTAATAAGTTCTTGAGCATTATTTAACCATACATCTGTTCCATGGGACAGCCCACTAATTCGAACTAACTCTGCAAAGGTTCCTGGTTTGGTTTCTTCAAGCATTCCTCTGACAAATTTGGTGCCAAACTCTGGTATGCCTATGGTTCCAATTGCAGTGTTTAGCAGTTTTTCCTCTCTAAGTTTTAATGGCCATACTCCAGAAAATATACCCATGGTTTCTTTATCATTTAAGGGTATCTTTTTTGCATCAACCCCTGTAAAGTCTTCCAGCAGCTTAATCAGAGTAGGATCATCATGCCCTAATATATCAAGTTTGACCAGACAATCATGAATAGAGTGATAATCAAAGTGTGTGGTAATTGTGCTTGTTTTTGTATCATCAGCTGGTCTTTGTATTGGCGTAAAAGTGTGTATATCCTTATCATGAGGTACAATCATTAAGCCTCCAGGATGCTGCCCAGTAGTTCTTTTAACACCTGTGCAATTTTTTATTAACCTGTCCATCTCTGCTGTTCTGCATTTTATACCATTTTCTTCAACATATTTTTTCACAAAACCAAAGGCAGTTTTTTCTGCAACTGTTGCAATGGTACCTGCCCTGAATACCTTATCAGAACCGAAAAGCTCCTCAGTATATTTATGAGCATTGGGCTGATACTCCCCTGAAAAGTTTAAATCAATATCTGGAACCTTATCTCCCTTAAAACCCATAAACACTTCAAAGGGGATTTGATGTCCATCTGTTCTCAGGGTGTTATTGCAGTTTGGGCAGGCTTTTTGTGGCAAATCTGCTCCACATCCTACTGATCCATCTGTAATAAACTCATTATATTTACAGTTATCACAAATATAATGAGGAGCTAATGGATTTACTTCAGTAATGCCTGTTAATGTAGCTACAAGGGATGAACCTACTGAACCCCTTGAACCAACCAAAAAACCATCGTCATTGGACTTTTTTACAAGCTTATGAGAAATTAAATATAGTACTGAGTATCCATTTGAAATTATTGAAGCCAATTCTTTATTTATGCGCTCAGTAACGATTCCTGGTAATGGATCGCCATATAATTCTTTTGCCGTCCTCCAGGTCATATCTTTAATTTCTTTTTCTGCTCCAGTAATTTTTGGCGGGAAAAAACCTGTAGGTATGGGGGACAATTCCTCTATCATATCAGAAATAATATGAGGATTATCAATAACTACAACTTGAGCATCCTGCTCTCCAAGGTAAGAAAACTCATCAAGCATTTCTTGAGTTGTTCTAAAATATAGAGGGGCCTGATTATCATCTTTATAACCCTGGCCTGCCATAAGAATTCTTCTAAAAATCTCGTCATGATTATCTAAAAAATGAACATCGCCAGTAGCCACCACAGGTTTATTTAAGTTTTTTCCTAATTGGAGAATAGTTTTATTCATATCTACAAGGTCATTTTCAGTCTTTATTGCTCCATTTTCAACTAGAAAGTGGTTATTTGCCCTGGGCTGAATCTCAAGAAAATCATAAAAGGAAGCTATACTTATTAACTCTTCAGTTTTTGCTCCCTTAATATAGGCCTGAATTAACTCACCTGCTTCACATGCTGTTCCTAGAAGCAGCCCCTCTCTATATTCTTGGAGAATACCTTGGGGAATCAATGGCCGCCGGTAAAAGTATTCTAAATGAGATAACGAAACCAACCGATAAAGATTTTCCAGACCCTGCCTGTTTTTTGCCAGAACAATAATATGGTATCTGGAGGAGCTTTTAACATCTTGATTTTTTATTAAGTATCCCTCAAGGCCATAAATGATTTTTACCCCATGTTTTTTACCTGCGGCAAAGGCATTTGGAAAGGCCTGAACTACACCATGGTCTGTAATGGCTATTGCTTTATGTCCCCACATGGCTGCTCTTTCAATACATGTTTCTACGTCAACCAGACCGTCCATTGAGCTGAACTTTGTGTGTAAATGGAGTTCAATTCTTTTCTTGTTTGCACAGTCCATCCTTGTTTGTTTGGGAGATTTTTCAATATATTTTGCGATTATTACCTGCTCACCAGAATACCTGTCGAATTGCAAATCACCAACAACCCTAACGGTCATTCCACTTTTCATTGGAGAATTGAGTTTCATATCATCACGTTCAAATACCTTTATCGTTATAGAATCTGTTTTATCAGAAACATTAAAAGAAATCATGGTATTACCATTTTTTAGTTTAATTGTTTCCACAGAAAAAATTTCACCTGAAACTGCAACTTTTTTTTGGGGTTCATTTCCTAAATGGTCTATGGTTGTTTCTATAAAGTTTTTTAAAGGTTTTCCAAATATAACATTGGATCTTACAGTATTGTTTTCTTTATTATCAACCTTCTCTTCAGTTAGGTTAGTTTTTTTACTAGCAGTATGAATTCTTTGAATATATTGTTCTAGAAGATCATCATCATAAGGCTCATGTTTTTCTTTCATAACAACCTTTACATTTAAGTCCAGATAAAAATTAGTTTTCATACACTCACGAATTAATTTTTCATAGTTACCCCTGGACAAAATATTAACTCCCATTTTACTAGGGAGTTGGATATAGAAAACGGCATCCTTAAATTCCAAAGTTGCATTCATTAGCCAGATTTTAATCTCTGGAAAGAACCAGCATAAATTTCCTCTAATCAAACCCAACTCTTTATTATTCATGATTTGAAGATCAAAGTTAGCTAGATTATAATAGGGAACAATATTAACTTTCTTTAAAAATTCACTACAATCCTTCAAAGCAATTGTCAGGGCTTCAAGGTATGAATAATCAAGTAAGCTGTTAATTTCTAGATGAATAGTCCAAGAGCATTCCCTGTTGCTTACCTCTACAGTACGAATTTTGCAGATTTTTAAAAGATCTTCAATGATTTGGATTTTATCATGCTCGCTCATACCTCTATCAAATTGATGCAAGGTAGACATTATACTCCTCCATAATCAATCTTTGGTTCCAGTTTTTATATTAGTTGAAACAAATTTAGCTATATCCCAATACATTTTCATGCGAGCTACAAAACCCTTTATTAAACCCAGTTTTTCCTCTTTCATGACATGGGTCAAACCCTCTAATATTACTTCCTTGACAGGTAGATGGTTATCCTTTGCATATTTTGTTAGCGCCACTTCAACACCAAATCTAGTTGCATCTAGATTGGATATTCGGGAAAACAGTTCTTTTCGAACTACTCTTTGTCCGGATAAAAAGGGAGCTACAAATTGAGCCAAGTCTGTAGCAATTCGTCCATGTTCAAAGACCCCTACAGTCATCATATAACCTTCCTCAATAACTGGCCGGATAAGCTTAATTATATGCTCTTCCTTTAAACCTATTAGATCGGCATCTAAGAAGAGGATATTTGGGTATGAAGCTAGTTTAACACCTTCCATCATAGCGCCACCCTTGCCAAGATTATCTTTTAACTTTATAACTTTAACCCCATAAGAGCCTGCTATTTCCGCTGTCCTATCGATAGAACCATCATCCACTATTATAATCTCATCTAGCATCTTAATGCCAACTAGAACTTTTAAAACATTACCTATATTGTTTTCTTCATTGTAGGCTGGAATTACAACAGTAACTTTCAATTTCTAGCCCCCTTGTAGTTTTACACTAAAGACTACCTATGTGAGTTTGCACAAGATTTTTTACTACTTCAAACACATTTTCAACTTGTACTGAATTTTTGTCTTCCTTGTTTTTGCGCATAACTAAATCTACTGTTCCTTCGGTAGTAGTTTTATTACCAACAATTATCTGCAAAGGATACCCAATTAAGTCAGCATCCTTGAATTTTATACCTGCCCTTTCATCCCTATCATCCATAATAACTTCTATACCACTACTTTTAAGGCCTTGATATATATCTTCGGCTATCTTAATCTGCTGTTCATCTTTACTTGAAACAGGAATAACCACAGCATGAAAGGGTGCTATTGTCATGGGCCAGATGATTCCATCCTGGTCATGGTTTTGTTCTATGGCAGCTGCCATGGTTCTACCCACACCTATTCCATAGCAACCCATGACTATAAAATTATTATTCCCCTTTTCGTCAGCATAAACTGCTTTTAAGGCCTCACTATACTTGGTACCTAATTGAAAAACCTGACCAACTTCTATTCCCCTGGCTTTTTTCAGGGTTCCAGCACTACATGGACACTTTTCCCCTTCTTCTATAACCCTAACATCTCCCTCAATATCAATTCTAAAATCTCTTCCAGGATTTACATTAATCAAATGATAATCTGTTTTATTTGCACCAACAATTATATTTGATAAATTATTTATTTCAGAATCTGCTACTATTTTTACCTTCTTTGGCATATTAACTGGGCCAACATATCCCATGGGAATTCCTATTTCCTCTTGAATTACAGCTTCATTAGCTATTTCAAGATTTACGCAATCTAAAAGGTTTTTTACCTTAATTTCATTTACCGTCCTATCACCTCTAACAAGAACACAAACAAGCTCTTCATCAGCCTTGTAGAGCATTGTTTTTATTGTTCTCGTCTTTAAAACATCTAAATACTCAGCTAGTTTATCCATTGTTTTTGCTCCTGGTGTGTATACTTTTTCCATGGTCTTAAGCTCTTCTTTTGGCAACACCTCTGGATAGGCTTCAGCCTTTTCCACATTAGCTGCATATTCACAATTTGGGCAGTACACTATCTCGGCCTCACCATTTTGAGCTAATACCATAAATTCATGAGACGTTTTTCCTCCAATGGCACCTGAGTCTGCTTCAACGGCTCTGAATTCTAACCCACACCTTTTGAAGATATTTACATAGGCGTTATACATTTTTTTATAACTAATTTTCATTCCTTCAACATCTTTGTCAAAGGAATAAAGATCCTTCATAATAAATTCCCTGCCACGCATTAAACCAAATCTGGGTCTACGCTCATCTCTATATTTATTTTGGATTTGATATAATAGCAAAGGCAGCTGTTTATAGGAACTGACTTCCTTTCTGACTATATCTGTGAGCACTTCCTCATGTGTAGGACCCAGGCAAAAGTCACGCTGGTGCCTGTCCTTTAATCTAAACAATTCATCACCATATACATTCCACCTGCCAGTTTCCAGCCACAGTTCTGCAGGATGAATACTGGGCAATCCTAATTCCAATCCTCCGGCCTTATTCATTTCGTCTCTGATAATGTCCATGATTTTCTGCATAACACGCCAACCAATGGGCAGATAGCTATAAATTCCTGAGGCAACCTTTTTAATAAACCCAGCCCTTAATAAAAGCTTGTGAGAAACAATTTCTGCCTCAGCTGGTACTTCTCTTAAGGTATTTACAAGCATATTAGATACCCTCACTTCAATCACCTTCTCCTAGCATTCTTATAATTTCTTCTTCTAAAAGGTCCACAAGTTTTTCCTGTGGAGCATTTGCTATTATTTTCCCTTTTCGAAAAATCAATCCCTTTTCATTTCCCCCAGCTATTCCAACATCACAATGTTTTGCCTCTCCAGGGCCATTTACTGGACAACCCATTACTGCAACTTTAATAGGCTTGTCTACCCATGCTAGCCTTCTTTCTACTTCTTCAGCCATGTCAATAAGGTTTATCTGACATCTGCCACATGTAGGACATGATAT
Organism: Clostridia bacterium; assembly: GCA_018333845.1. GTDB lineage: Bacteria > Bacillota > DSM-16504 > Desulfitibacterales > Desulfitibacteraceae > Desulfitibacter. Next base: position 7,777 of record JAGXSK010000389.1, read on the forward strand.
TAATTCTAATCCCCTTTTTCTTAGACCTAAAGCACTTAAAATTTCATATCCTACAAAAACTTCAGTTTCAGGCGGACCTGTTAAAGATACTCTAATAGTATCGCCTATCCCTTCTGACAATAGAATTCCAAGACCTACAGCAGATTTGACTGTACCCCTTAATACAGTGCCAGCCTCTGTAACTCCTAGATGTAGAGGATAGTCTACTTCACTTGCCAATAATCTGTAGCCCTCTACCATTAACTTAACGTCTGAAGATTTGACCGAAATTTTAATTAGATCATAATCCAGGTTTTCTAAAATTCTAACATGCCTTAAAGCACTTTCCACTAGAGCTGCAGCTGTTGGCTTTCCGTATTTTTCTAAAATATCTTTCTCAAGAGATCCTGAATTCACGCCAACTCTAATGGGAATACTTCTTTTTCTGGCTTGAGAGACAACCTTTTTTATAGCATCAACACTGCCTATGTTTCCTGGATTTAAACGTAGTCCATCTGCACCACTTTCCATTGATTGTAGAGCTAGCCTATAGTCAAAATGAATATCGGCAATTAAAGGAATGGTAATTCTAGGCTTGATCTCCTTAATGGCAAGGGCTGCTTCATGATTAATTACAGCCACCCTCACTACCTCACAACCAGAAACACTTAAAGAGTTGATCTGCTTGATAGTAGAACTTATATCTCTGGTATCTGTATTAGTCATAGACTGAACTACTATTGGATTGTTCCCACCTATAGACACATTTCCAACTTTAATAACTTTACTTTTTCTTCTCAATTTTTTATTCCTTTCAATTAAAGATTCTTAGAATGTCTTTATATGTAATAAGGATCATTAAAAGAATTAGCATTGCAAACCCTACTAGATGGACAAAGTTTTCCCTTTCAGGATTAATTGGTTTCCCTCTTACTCCTTCAATAGCAAGAAAAACAAGTCTGCTACCATCCAAGGCTGGTATTGGAAGCAAATTAATCAATCCAAGGTTTAAGCTCAACAAGGCAGCAAAATTAAAAACTGTTCCAATTCCATATTGTGCAACTTCACCTATCATTTGTACTATCCCAACTGGACCTGCAACTTCTGCAGGGGCTTGACCTGTAACTATATGAACTAAACTGGTGACAATCAAAACTAAAATGGCAATAGCTCGTTCAGTTCCAAGTTTTAATCCAGTCCAAACAGGATAAGTTTTTAGGCTATCCCTTATTCCAATCATCCCTAGACCTGTTTCAGGATCTTTCTTTGGGACAACGTCTATTTGCAAAATAGTATTTTCACGCTGCACTGTAATAGTCAAGTTTTGTTCTGGATTTTTTTGTATTATTTGCGTCAGCTCCAACCAGTTATTTACTGGTTGCCCATTGATAGCAGTCAGCTGATCCCCCTTTTTCAAGCCTGCTTGTTCTGCCGGAAAACCCTCTATTGTATCACCAATAACATTTGAATTAGCAGGTACACCTATAAAGGAAAAAACTAGAACAAATAGTACTATGGCCAGCAAGAAATTCATAAGTGATCCGGCTATAATTACCATCATTCTCTGGAAAACACTTTTACTATTAAAGCCTCTCTCATCATCCTCTGTTCCAGGTTCCATCCCAGACATCTTGTTATATCCGCCAATGGGAAGTGCCCTTAAAGAGTAATCTGTTTCTCCATATTTAACACCAAAAATCTTGGGTCCCATCCCAATAGCAAACTCTTCTACTCTAATACCAGTTGCCTTTGCTACTATAAAGTGTCCCAATTCATGGACAAGAATTAGTACTCCAAATATAAGTATAGCTAATACAGCTGTATTCATTAATTAATCAACCCCTTGCCATAAACATTCTTTATTTCCATTCTTATTACTTTATCAGCTTCAAGGATATCCTCTAGTGACGGATTGGTAATTTGTTTGCTTTTCGCTAGAGCTGTTTCTACTAGCCGGGGAATCTGCAAAAATTTAATTTGGCCTTTTAAAAACATCTCTACCGCTGCTTCATTTGCTGCATTTAATATGGCAGGCATTATTCCACCCTCTTCACCTGCACAATATGCCAGTTCCAATGATGGAAATTTTTGCAGATCTGGTTTTTCAAAGGTTAAGGTGCCTATCTGGGCAAAGTCTAGCTGTTCTAATGTATTCACCCATCTTTCAGGATACGTTAAAGCAAATTGTATTGGTATACGCATATCTGGATAACCAAGATGGGCCAGTATAGAGCCATCCCCATATCTTACCATGGAATGAATAATACTTTGTGGATGAACCACAACTTCAATTCTACTATAGTCTATCCCAAACAGCCAGTGGGCTTCAATCACTTCCAAGCCTTTATTCATTAGCGTGGCAGAGTCAATGCTTATCTTGCTTCCCATGGACCAATTAGGATGTTTTATAGCCTCCTCAGGTGTAACATTTTTTAAGGCATCCAGTGAATAACCCCTGAAAGGCCCTCCTGATGCAGTTAACACTATGGAAGCAACGGTTCCAGCATGCTCTGGTGCAAAACATTGAAATACTGCTGAATGTTCACTGTCCACAGGCAAGAGGTTAACACCATTCTTCCTAACCTCTTCCATTACCAGGCCACCTGCAGCAACCAGGGTTTCTTTATTAGCTAGGGCAATATCCTTGCCACTTTTAATAGCTGCCAGGGTAGGCACTAAACCTGCTGCCCCGCTTATAGCAGCAACAACAATATCTACGCCCTTCATAACTGCTGCTTCAACAACTCCTTCTAAACCAGAAAGAATTTTTATTTGCCTGCTTGCAAACTTGCCTTTAATTTTTTTTGCACACTCTTCATTGGTAACTGAAACAACCTGAGGGTTATATTTAGTTATTTGTTTTTCTAAAAGATCTACTCTATTCCCACCTGAAGTAATGGCTGCAACCTTAAATTGCTCCGGAAACATATCAACCACCTGTAAGGTCTGCAGTCCAATAGAACCTGTACTTCCTAACAATGCTATCTTTTTTTGCATAAGTCCTCCCATTGATTTCTCCCATTAATAATGACGATTAAATACACCTGATTTCCAGCTAGTTTTAATCACAACCCAGATTATGGGTCCTAATACCAATCCTAATACACCCATGAGTCGCAAGCCTACAAATAAAGCGATTAGAGCCTCTAATGGATGCAACCCTATGTTGTCACCTACTATCTTTGGCTGTGAAATCTGTCTTACTACACTAACAATAGTATATAAAATCAAGAGCACAACTGCAAAGCCATAATTGCCATTAAGCATCTCCCATATGATCCAAGGAACAAAAACTGCACCTGGACCTACAACTGGCAGTATATCTGCAATGCCAACTAGAACTGCTACTAAAAAAGCATAAGTTACTCCAAGTATCTGTAAACCTAAAAAGGTAATACCAGCAGTAATAAGCATGAGAATTATCTGGGCCCTTATATAGCCAAAAAGTGCACTGCCAGTCTCTGAACCAATAAGCACTATCCTGTTGTATAGGGTGGAAGGTAAATGTTTTTCAAAGGATTTTAATATCATATCTTTATCTCTACTAATAAAGAATAGAGCTATGACTGCAAACACAAAAACTATGATTCCCATTGGCAGCAAGGCGGCCAATTCAATTAAAAAATTGAGCAGTCCAATGCTTATATCCCTTACAGAAGTTAAAATATCTGAAGTATTTTCATCAATTAATTCCATTAACTGGGGAGGTATATTTATTGCAGTAAAAATGTTTTGCAGGTTCTCAATAATTTCAAGTATTTTTACATTAATATTGTTGGCATATCCAGGAAAGTCATTGGAAAACTTCATTAATTCTATTACCAGCATGGAAATCAGCCAGATAAATATACCTATAATTGCTGCAAAAAAAAGGGCAATCACTAGTATTATCACTGGTGTCCTGGATAGTCGCAATTTCTTCTCTAATAGGTTTACTATAGGTTCAAGCAACCCAACAAAAATCAGGGCAATAACAAAGGGAAGTATTAATGGAATAATTTTACTGGCAATGTTCCAGGCTGCAGGAAAAAGATAATAATAAAAGAGAAAAATCGCTAAAAAAATTAGAACAATTGTGGCTGCCCTTAGTAAATTTTTAATTTCCTTTTCTGGCATGTCTTTCATTTAAACCTTCACCCCTGTTAAAAAAATCTTCATAGTAGATATATAAAATAATAGGTAATGGGCACTGTAAATAAAATACTGTCAAACCTATCAAGGACTCCGCCATGTCCTGGCAAAAGGTTTCCTGAATCTTTTACATTTGCACTACGTTTTATGAAAGATTCAAATAAATCTCCTAACTGTCCCAATATGGATATTAAAAAACCAAGAATTACTGCATTAAAGACTCCAATGGGAATTAATGTAAAGTGTAAAATTACAGCTGTCAATATGGTGATTATAATACCACCTATAGCCCCCTCTTGGGTCTTATTTGGACTTATGCTGGGAGCTAACTTTTTATGGCCAAAAAACCTACCACTGAAATAAGCGCCCGTATCAACCATCCAGGTTAAAAGAAAGGCCATGAATATTAATAAAAATCCATTGGGCAAGTCTCTTAACAATAAGATATATTTTAAAAAGCTCAGGTATACTACTCCTAAAAGACTTACTGCCATTGTAGCTAAACTTATTTTATTAAGTAATACCAGATTAATAATTAACAGCATGAATACTATAAAAAAGGCAAGAATACCATGTTCCCCTTTGTATAAATAAGACTCTCCTATTAACAAAAAGCCACCAATATACATGGACATCTTTAATGGAAAATAGCCTGCATTTTCTGCCATATGAATAAATTCTTTTAAGCCCAAAAAGAACACTAGCAAAACTGCCAAAAACAATGGAATAGATCCAAAATAGATTAAGGATATTAACAGGGGTATCCCAAGTACAGCAGTAAGTAATCTGTGTTTAAGCACCATATCCCCTCCTTATTTCTTTATTCCCCCAAACCTTCTATCCCTGTTTTGATAATCAATTATAGCTTCTAACAGGTTATTCTTTCTAAAATCAGGCCAGAGGACACTTGAAACATATAATTCCGTATAGGCTGTTTGCCAGAGATAAAAATTTGACAGTCTCATTTCCCCAGAAGGTCTTATTAATAAGTCAGGGTCCGGTTGTCCATTGGTAAATAAGAAGCTAGAAAATATTTCTTCCGTAATTTCATCAATTTTCATCCTGCCCTCACATATATTCACTGCAAGTTTTTTGGCAGCCTCTATTATTTCTAATCTTCCACCATAGTTTAAAGCAATATTTAATATCAGCTTCTGGTTATCTTTAGTTAATACATAAGCTTTAGCTATTTCATTCTGTGCAGATTCTGGGAGTTTGTCTAAACTCCCAATACAATTGATTTTCACTCCATTTTTATGTAAATCATCTTTTTCTGAAGCCAGGTATTTAGTTAATAAATCCATTAGGATGCTAACTTCTTCCTTAGGCCTTTTCCAGTTTTCTGTAGAAAATGCAAATACACTAAGAATTTTAATGTTTAATTCTATACAAGCTTTTACAATATCCTTTAAAGCCTCCACTCCAGCCTTATGACCAGCATATCTTGGCAGGCCCCTTTTTTGGGCCCATCTTCCATTTCCATCCATAATTATTGCCACATGTTGGGGTATCTTATCCCTGTTAATGCTGTTTAATAGTGTTTCTTGGGAGGATCGTCTATTTTTAAAAAATTTTACGAAGTCCATTTTCCTTGCTCCTAACATGGTAAGTAAAAGTAAACCCCCTTTTCAAAGGGGGTCATCAAAAAGCAAATCCTTGCCTTTAGCCTCATACCCAATAATTAAATATACACAGTTATGATTATTAGTTTGCCTTAATATCCTTACTTTATCTTGAACTAATTGGTGCCCCTTATTTGTGTAAGTATAAGTATAATTTACTTCTACCCCTGATTGGTATAATATTTCAAGTCCCATTGACAATTCATAACCTAAAACATTGGGAATAATGCTCTCCTTAATAGTTATACCTCCATTATTTCCATCTCTTTATTCTCTAATAATTGATTAATTTTTTCAATATAGTTATCAGTCAGCTCCTGAATTTTTTCTACGCCTTTTCTAGCATCATCTTCACTTATTTCGCCATCCTTTTCAAAGATCTTAATTTGATCATTGGCATCTCTTCTGGAGTTTCTAATCTCCACTCGAAAATCTTCTGCCCTCTTTTTAACCATTTTTACAAGCTCTTTTCTTCTTTCTTCTGTTAATTGGGGAATGGAAATCCTGATAACAGAACCATCATTATTGGGGTTAAGACCTAAATCCGATTTTAATATGGCCTTTTCAATATTACCTATCACACTTTTATCCCAGGGTTGTATCATGAGCAATCTAGGCTCTGGTACTGATATATTGGCCATCTGGTTGATAGGAGTTGGAACACCATAATAATCCACCCTAATCTTGTCCAGAATAGCTGGATTAGCTCTCCCTGCCCTAATAGATGCAAAATCCTTTTTTAAAACTTCAATGGTCTTTTTCATTCTTTCTTCGGCTTCATTATAAATCTCGTTTAACATTATCTTTACCTCCCTACATATGTTCCAATTTTTTCTCCTAAAACTGCTTTTAAAATGTTACCGTGCTGATTTATATTAAATACAATCAAAGGTATTTTATTATCCATGCAAAGTGATGTAGCTGTAGAATCCATTACCCCAAGACCCCTGTTTAGCACATCAATATAATCTAAATCCGAAAACTTTTTTGCAGCAGGATTCTTTACAGGATCACAGTCATATACACCATCCACTTTTTTTGCCATTAAAATTACTTCTGCTTCTATCTCCGCTGCCCTTAAAGCTGCAGTAGTATCAGTAGAGAAATAAGGGTTTCCTGTTCCTCCTGCAAATATTACGGTTCTGCCCTTTTCAAGGTGTCTGATAGCCCTGCGTCTAATATATGGTTCAGCAATTTGTCTCATTTCAATGGCTGTCTGAACCCTGGTATCCACGTTTACAGCTTCCAAAGCATCTTGTAGGGCCAGGGCATTAATAACTGTGGCCAGCATACCCATATAATCTGCCGTTGCTCTATCCATGCCCTTTGAACTGCCAGATACACCTCTCCAGATATTGCCTCCACCTACTACAATAGCCATTTCCACTCCTAGCTTGACCACGTCTTTAACCTGCATGGCTATTAAATTTATTGTTTTTTGATCAATACCATAATCGTTGTCACCTGCTAATGCTTCACCGCTTACCTTTAATATTACCCTTTTAAATTTAGGCTCATGCAATGGATAATCCCTCCATCAACTAAATTAAATTCTACGTACACTTTCAAAACCCTTTCAGTATTCAAAAAAAAGAGAACACAAAAGGTGTTCTCTTTAATTTTGACACATCATAGATTGAACTTCTGATGCAAAGTCAGCCTTTTGTTTTTCTATGCCTTCGCCAAGTTCAAAACGACTAAACCTTCTTACAGAAATATTTTCCCCAATCTTTGCTATCTTTTCTTTAATTAAATCCTTAACTGCCTTGTCGGGGTCTTTAATAAATGGTTGCTCAAGTAAACAAATCTCTTTTAAATACTTTTCAAGTCTGCCTGTTACCATTTTTTCTACAACTTTTTCAGGTTTTCCTTCATTTAATGCTTGTGCTTTAAGGATGGATTTCTCCTTTTCCAAAACCTCTTGTGGCACCTCATCAGGTGATACATAAAGAGGTTTAGAAGCTGCTATCTGCATGGCTATATCATGACACAGTTCTTTAAATTCATCTGTCTTGGCAACAAAATCAGTTTCACAATTAACTTCTACCAAAACACCAATACGGCCATTGCCGTGTATGTAAGAGGCAACTGCTCCGTCTGCTGCAATCCTACCTGATTTTTTGGCAGCATCAGCTAAACCTTTTTCCCGTAAATAGTCAACTGCTCTTTCTAAATTCCCGTCACATTTTTGGAGTGCCTTTTTACAATCCATCATACCAGCACCAGTTTTTTCTCTAAGCTCTTTTACCATTGAAGCGGTGATCATTATCTACACCCCCGGTTTTACTTAATTTTATTAAGGGGATTGAATAAATCAATCCCCTATTCCATCTATTCATTAACCATTTCTAATTCAGCTTCACCTATAGCAGCCTGTGCTCCTTCAATAACAGCGTCTGCCATTTTTGCCGTTAAAAGCTTAACAGCCCTTATGGCATCATCATTTCCAGGAATAACAATATCCACTTCGTCAGGGTCACAATTTGTATCAACAATTGCAACTATAGGTATGTGCAGTCTTTTAGCTTCGGCAATGGCAATTCTTTCTTTTCTAGGATCCACAACAAATAATGCTCCAGGAAGCTCAGTCATTTCCTTAATACCACCAAGGAATCTTTGAAGCTTATCCCTTTCATGCATCAGTTGTGCAACTTCTTTTTTAGGTAGAAGGTCAAATGTTCCATCTACTTCCATTTTCTCAAGCTCATACAATCTTTCAACTCTTTTTCTAATAGTTCCAAAGTTAGTCAGCATTCCACCAAGCCAACGCTCATTTACATAAAACTGTCCAGAACGTTCAGCTTCTTCTTTTACAGATTCTTGAGCCTGTTTTTTTGTTCCTACAAACAAAATTTTCTTTCCGCTAGCTGCAACATCCCTAATGAAGTTATATGCATCCTCAACCATTTTTACTGTTTTTTGCAGGTCGATAATATAGATACCATTTCTCTCAGTAAAAATGTAACGAGCCATTTTAGGATTCCATCTTCTTGTTTGATGGCCAAAATGCACACCTGCTTCTAGCAATTGTTTCATTGAAATAACACTCATTACGTACACCTCCTCTCAGGTTATATCCTCCGCTTGCTGTCATCATTCCCCAGAGACTAATAAATAGCCACCCATGAAGAATTCCAGCAGCGTGTGTATTTTTCACCTAAAAAAGTATATCACACACTTATATTGTTGACAATAATTCAATTAAGTAAATTCAATGAAATTTTAACCCAAGATTATCCTCTTAACTTGGCTAATTCCTCAAGTAAATTTTCATTTAGCACTCTAATATAAGTCCCCTTCATCCCAAGGGATTTGGACTCAATAACACCAGCACTTTCAAATTTTCTTAGAGCATTAACAATTACTGATCTTGTAATACCAGCTCTATCTGCTATCTTGCTGGCAACTAGAACTCCCTCATCACCATCTAATTCAGCGAAAATATGTTCTACTGCCTCTAACTCTGAATAAGATAAGGTACCGAGGGCAATGTGTACTGCTGCTCTTTTGCGTGCCTCGTCTTCGATTCTTTCAGCCTTTGACCTCAGAATTTCCATGCCTACCACAGTTGCGCCATATTCTGCCAGTATCAAATCTTCACTTGTAAACTCATAGTTAAATTTAGCCAGGACCAGAGTGCCTAAACGCTGCCCTCCACCCATAATGGGTACTATAGTAGTTAACTTGCTATTAAACAAGCAGCTTTCACCTGTAGAGTTAAATACGCATGAGTTTTCATTTTGGCTGAAATTGGCCTTGGTTTCACTAATTCTTAGTAGTTCATCGTTATATGTTTCAGGAAATCTTTCAGAACGGTATACTATGTTCTCCATAATTTCACATGCAAAACCTTCAATAAAAGCATGTCCTAATATTTTGCCGTGCCTGCTAACTATATAACAATTGGCATCGATTTCCTGGCAAAGAACCTGGGCAATTTCATCAAAATCCACAGGATTTCCTGCTGTTTTCTGTAATAACTTGTTAATGTTTCTCGTTTTTTCTAATAAAGATTTCAAATATTTTCCCTCCTTGTAATAACCAACTTAAGTACTAATCTATGTTAGAGAATATAGCGACTTAAATCCTGGTCTTGAACTATGTTATTTAATTTATCTTCCACAAACTTTTTATCTATCACGATATTCTTATGGTCAATTTCAGGGGCATCATAAAATAAATCTTCCAAAAGTTTTTCTAAAATAGTATGTAATCTTCGTGCACCTATGTTTTCTGTTTGTGCATTAACCGTTGACCCAATTTCTGCTATTGTACTTATAGCATCTTCTATAAAATCGATTTTTATTCCTTCTGTTTCTAATAATGCTGTATATTGTTTAATCAGGGAATTTTTGGGTTCTGTTAGTATTTGCTTAAAGTCATCTTTTGTAAGACTCTGCAGCTCAACTCTTATTGGAAACCTACCCTGCAGTTCTGGTATCAAATCGGAAGGTTTGCTTGTGTGAAAAGCCCCTGCAGCAATAAATAGTATATGGTCTGTTTTCACAGGACCATGCTTGGTCATTACTGTAGAGCCTTCTACTATGGGAAGAATGTCTCTTTGAACACCACCTCTTGAAACATCTGGCCCATGACCTCTTTCTTGCAGAGCAATTTTATCAATCTCATCAAGAAAGACTATTCCCTCTTGTTCAGCAGCATTTATTGCAGCACTTACAACTTCGTCCATATCTATCAATTTATCGGCTTCTTGCTGCAGAAGTATTTTTTTTGCTTCTTTAATTGGTAATTTTTTCTTCTTGCTTTTTTTTGGCAGAATTCCTCCTAACATGTCTTGAAAATTAATGCCCATTTCTTCCATACCAGAACCAGAAAAAATTTCTAAAGTAGGGGTTGTATTGTCTTGTACTTCAATTTCTATTAATTCTTCCTCCAGTTCAAGTCTCTTGAGCTTATTTCTTAAAATTTCCCTTTGCTCCTTTACTCTAACTACCTTGTTTTGGAAATCCTGTTCCTGGCCATCTGTGTCTGAAGCATTAGCATCAGTTCCAAACAACAGTTCTAAAGGATTTTTACTGGTTTTTGATTTTGTTGGCAGGGGCATTATGATGTCAATTAATCTATCCTCTACACCCTTTTCCGCTTGTTTTAGAACCTTTTCTCTTTTTGCAGTCTTAACCATTCTAATGGATGTTTCTACCAGATCCCTGATTATAGATTCAACATCTCTTCCAACATAGCCCACTTCTGTAAACTTTGTAGCTTCTATTTTTATAAAAGGTGCATTAACAAGCTTGGCAAGTCTCCTAGCTATTTCAGTTTTGCCAACCCCTGTTGGACCAATCATAATAATATTCTTGGGGAAAATCTCTTCCTGAAGTTCCTGACTTAACTGCTTGCGCCTGTATCTGTTTCTTAATGCTATAGCTACTGCTTTTTTTGCATCACCCTGACCAACTATATATTTATCTAAATGCTTAACTATTTCCTTGGGAGTCAAATAATCCATTTTTTCCCCTCCAAATTATAACACTTCAACAGTAATATTGTGATTTGTAAAAACGCATATTGATGCAGCAATATGTAAAGCTTCATTAACTATCTCCTCAGGAGACAGTTTGGTATGATGTGCCAGGGCTTTAGCTGCTGCTAAAGCATAACCTCCACCTGAGCCTATAGCTGCAATATTATCATCTGGTTCAATTATTTCTCCATTTCCAGAAATAATTATCAGCTGTTCATGATTTCCAACTACTAGTAGCGCCTCAAGTTTTTGAAGTATTCTATCCGAACGCCATTCTTTAGCCAACTCCACCGCAGCCCTTTGGATATTACCTTGATGCTGTTCCAGTTTTTTTTCAAATTTATCAAATAGGGTAAATGCATCAGCTACTGATCCGGCAAATCCAGCCAGTATTTTGCCATTAAAAAGTCTTCTAACTTTTTTTGCTCTCTGCTTCATGACTGTTTTATCTCCAAAGGTAACCTGCCCATCCCCACCAATGGCCAGCTTATTGCCTTTTTTTACAGCAACTATAGTTGTTGCATGAAACATTTGCTCACACCTTTCTCTAATCTGCCTGGTTTATGCTCTTGGATGAGTTTTATCATATACCTGTTTTACTCGACTTTTCGTAAAATGTGTATAAACCTGTGTTGTGGACAGCTCCACATGGCCAAGTAATTCTTGAACACTTCGCAGGTCTGCTCCATTGTCTAACATATGTGTTGCAAAGCTGTGTCTAAAGGTATGTGGACTAACATTTTTGCTGATAGCTGCCATTTTAATATATTTTTTAACAATATTCCTAATACTTCTATCAGTCAATCTATCTCCCCTGTTATTTAAAAAAAGGGCCTGTGTATTCTTTTCTTCCTTTAGGAGTTTCACCCTGCTTTCACTTATGTAGACTTTCAGGTAGTGAATTGTCATGTCAGATAGTAAAGCCAATCTTTCCTTATTTCTTTTACCTAGTACCTTTATGCACTTGTTTGGCCAGGTAATATCATCAATATCCAGGGCCACAAGTTCACTAACCCTAATACCTGAAGCATATAGGACTTCCATGATAGCCCTGTCTCTAATTCCACAAATACTTTGCAAATCTGGCATTTGTAACACTGCCATGACTTCTTCTCCATATAAAAAGGTGGGTAACTTTTTTTCGGTTTTTGGCAGGGATAGCCTCAGTACAGGAGACTGTTCCAACATGCCCTTATTTACCAGATGTGTAAAAAAACACCTTAAAGCAGACATTTTTCTTGAAATGGAGTTTCTACTCAAGCTTTTAGAATATAAAAAGGCCAGATATTTTCTAATAGTCAATAGTTTTATTTCTTCTATAGATATCCTCAAATCCCTGCAATATGTCAGGAAACCCTTAACATCATCCCCATAAGCCTTTACAGTATTTTCAGATAGGTTTTTTTCGATTAATAGATGGTTATAAAAAGCTATAATATATCCATCTACATTCATATACACCACCTACAGTACTGTTTATTTTTAAAAACTAAAAAGCACTAAAAATCCTGTCTTTAATGTTAACATATCAAAATATATTAGACAAGATAATGAAAATATATTTTTGTAATATTCAAAATATATTCATATGCTCTCCAAATCTGTGATTATTTCTTGCAAATCTTCCATAGCACGCTTTGCCATTAAAGTCTTTTTGAGTTTCTTATCCTTGATAGTTCTGCCCAAGGGGCTAAAGAGTCCAAAATTAACATTCATGGGCTGAAAATCTCCTGTCCCAGGTCTAGTAATATAGTTGCTTAACGCTCCTATGGCAGTAGTAGTAGGAAACACAATGGGCACTTTGCCCTTTAAAAGATTGTAACAATTAATTCCAGCCACCAGGCCACTAGCTGTGCTTTCTACATACCCTTCCACGCCTGTTATTTGACCAGCAAAAAAAACATCATTCTGGGAAATTAATTGGCAGGTAGGTTTTAGAAGTTCAGGACTATTTATAAAGGTATTCTTGTGAATAACCCCGTAACGCACTATTTCTGCCTTTTCCAATCCAGGAATCATTCTTATCAGTTTTTCCTGATGACTCCACTTTAAACTAGTTTGAAACCCTACTAGGTTAAAAAGGGTTCCCTCCATATTGTCTTTACGGAGCTGAACAACAGCATATGGCAAGGTATTATTCCTTGGGTTTACAAGACCAACAGGCTTTAATGGACCAAAAATTAAGGTTTTAAAACCCCTCTTTGCCATTACTTCTATTGGCATACATCCTTCAAAATAAACCTCATTTTCAAATTCCCTGGGCCTTCTTACTTCTGCTGTTACAAGAAAGTCATAAAAAGCTTTATATTCTTCCTCTGTCATTGGACAGTTTAAATACGCTGCTTCCCCCTTGCCATACCTTGAGGCCCAATACGCCTTTTCCATATCTATACTATCCTTAGTGACAATGGGTGCCGCTGCATCATAAAAATGTAAATAATTTCGTCCAGTAATTTCTAGTATAGATTGTGCCAGACTGTCACTGGTTAGTGGTCCTGAAGCTATGATTAATGGTCTGTAATCAGGAATTCCCTTGACTTCCTCAATGCTAACTTCAATATTTTCATGACCTTTAATCTTTTCTGTGACCATTCTTGCAAATCTTTCTCTATCAACTGCCAATGCCCCACCTGCTGGCACTTTGGTTTCATCAGCACATTTAATTATCAAAGACTTGAGCATTCGCAACTCTTCTTTTAATATACCCACAGCATTGTCAAAAGAAGCAGCCCTTAAAGAATTACTGCAAACCAGCTCTGCAAGTTGACCTGTCTTATGAGCAGGAGTCATGACTACAGGCCTCATTTCTTTTAAAAGAACTTTAACTCCACGCTGGGCCAATTGCCATGCTGCTTCTGAGCCTGCCAGGCCTCCACCAACAACCATTACTGAGTTAGTGAACATTTACCTTATCACCTTTTTCTTCCTTGTCTGCTTTATCATTAACAAAATCACATTCCTTTGAAGTACACACAATTTTTGTTTCTTTTTTAGAATTTTTTTCTACCAAAAACCCCTTGCATTCTGGACAAGCTAATCCAGTTGGTTTATCCCAGGAAACAAAATCACATTCAGGATAACTACTGCAGCCATAGAAAATTCTTCCCTTTTTGCTTTTGCGTATGATAATATCTCCAGCCTTACACTGGGGGCACTTAACTCCAATGTTTTCAACTAAGGGCTTGGTATTTCTGCATTCTGGAAAACCAGGGCAAGCAAGAAACTTGCCATATCTCCCCATTTTAATAACCATATTTCTACCGCATTTTTCACATAGTTCCCCAGATACTTCATCCTCTATCTCAATCTTACCTATTTCATTTTCTGCCTTGTCAAGGAGCTTTTCAAAGGGAGTAAAGAATTTATCAATTACTTCCTTCCACGTGGCAGTTCCTGCTTCTATTTTATCCAATTCTTCTTCCATTTTCGCTGTAAATTCCACATTAATTATGGAAGAAAAGTATTCATCTAATAGTTCAGTAACTAAATATCCAAGGTCGGTAGGCTGAAAGTTCTTTTGTACTCTTTGTACATAATCCCTGGCAATAATTGTTTCTATAATGGGGGCGTATGTACTTGGCCTTCCTATGCCTAGTTCTTCCAATGTCTTTACAAGTGATGCTTCTGTAAATCTTGGAGGTGCTTGAGTAAAATGCTGTTTAGGGATAATGTCTAATACCAGCAGTTTGTCTCCTTCTGCTACTTCTGGCAAGATTCCATCTTCCAGTTCTTCCTCTGTATTATCATTGCCTTCAATATATACCTTCATGAAGCCATGAAATTTTAATATAGAACCATTGGCCCTGAACAGATAATCATCTACAGTTAAATCTATGGTTATTGTGTCAAAAACTGCTGAAGCCATTTGACTGGCAACAAATCTTTCCCAAATCAACTTATATAGTCGATATTGGTCTTTAGAAAGGCTTTCCTTTATATCATCTGGTGCTTTAAAAACAGATGTGGGCCTTATTGCCTCATGGGCATTCTGGGCTTGCTTATTAACTGAATATTGCCGTGAATTTTGTGGGTAATATTCTTTGCCATAATGGTTAATAATATATTCCCTGGCCTCTGCCTGGGCAACTTCAGATATTCTGGTAGAGTCAGTTCTAATATAGGTAATTAAACCTGTTAATCCCTGTTTTCTCCCAAGGTCAATACCCTCGTATAATTGCTGTGCAATTCTCATTGTTTTCTTGGCAGTAAAATTTAACTTCCTAAATGCTTCTTGCTGAAGGCTGCTGGTAACAAAGGGAGGTGCAGGATTTTTGCGCCTTTCTTTTTTTGTTACCCTGGAAATGTATACTTCTTTACCTTTGACTGCCTCTGCAATTGCTCCTGCTTCTTCACTAGTCTTTACATCCACATTCTTGCCACTGATTTTAAAAAGCTTTGCCTCAAATCTTTTTTCTTTTTTATTTACACCAAATTGTCCCGTAATAGTCCAATATTCTTCAGAAACAAACTTATCTATTTCATCTTCTCTATCACATACCAGCTTAACTGCAATTGATTGAACCCTTCCTGCACTAAGACCTTTACGAATCTTTTTCCACAATAAGGGACTTAATTTATATCCTACAAGTCTATCCAAGATTCTTCGAGCCTGCTGTGCATCTACCCGCTTCATATCTATGGGTCTGGGATTCTTGACAGCTTCAGCTATAGCTCCCTTTGTAATCTCATTAAATTCTATTCTACAGGGTTCATCTGACTTGATATTCAAAGCCTGCTGCAAATGCCATGCAATGGCTTCTCCTTCTCTGTCAGGGTCAGCAGCAAGCAAAACCTTCTTGGACTTTTTAGCACTTTCCCGTAATTCCTTAAGAATTTTGCCCTTACCTCTTATTGTTATATATTTAGGTTCGTAATTATTCTCTGGCTCAACTCCCAGTTGACTTTTAGGTAAATCTCTAATATGACCCATGGATGATTTAACTATATATTTTCTTCCTAGAAATCTACTAAGGGTTTTTGCTTTAGCAGGAGACTCTACTATTACTAAAACTTCGGCCATTTCTTCACCCCCGATTCTACATCTCTTTATTGAAAGGAACTTCTTATTATTTTTTTCCCACAAACCTGATTAATTAAACCCTTAATCTCTAATAATGTTAATAGACTATTTAATTCATCTGGTTTTAAACAAGTTTTAACACATAAAAACTCTATTTCCACAGGATTGTCATTAATTAAACTTAGTATTAGCTCTTCTTTTTTACTTAAGGCTATTTTATGGTTATGTAATGAAGATTCACCATTCATGCTCCAGCAGCCAGCATACTCTTCTAAAATCGAATCAACGTCAGTAATTATTTTTGCACCCTGCTTTATTAAATTATTTGTACCTTTACTATTCTTGCTTGTTATGTTTCCAGGCACAGCAAAAACATCCCGCCCCTGTTCCAGGGCGAAATCAACGGTAATTAATGAACCACTTTTGGCAGCTGCCTCAACTACAATAACACCTTGTGAAAGGCCACTAATTATTCTATTTCTTGCAGGGAAGTTGACAGCTTCAGGACCTACACCAGGAGAATATTCACTTATTACTAAGCCATTTTGAATTATTTTATTAAACATTCCCTTATTTTCAGGTGGATATATTACGTCCAGTCCTGATCCCAAAACAGCTGTTGTATAGCCTCCAATTGATAATGCTCCCAGATGGGCATGGGCATCAATACCCCTGGCCATGCCGCTAATAACATTAACACCCTTTTGAGCCAACTTGACAGACAGATATTTTGTAACCTCTTTCCCGTAATTGCTGCAGTTTCTAGAACCAACTATTGCAATGTTTAAGGTATGCTCTTTCAAAATACCTTTATAAAAAAGAATAAAGGGGGGATCGTGTATTTGCTTTAATAATGATGGATAATGAGTATCTTCTATTGTAATATACTCTATGCCCCTGGATAATAGCAATTCATTATATTCCTTAATATTTAATTTTTCTCGAGTTTTAGCAAGTTCCTCAGAAACCTTTGCATAACCCCCAAGAGCTTTTATCCACTCAGCAGGTTCTGCTTCCCAAGCTTTCTTCGGATCTCCAAAGTATGTGATCAACCTCTCAAGCCTGGCAGGACCAATACCTTTTATTTTAGAAAACCCCAGGTAATATAGCCTATTATCCATGTCCCATACCCCTTAAAATATATCTTGTTTTTAATCCTACACCTTCGTCTCTAAAAGTGTAAAGAAAAACAACACCGAAACAATACGGTGTTTTTTCAGTATTATCTTCATAGCGAATACTATTATAACTTCTTTTAATTGTCAAGAATATTTAGGTAAAATAATTTATTAGTCTTGAACCATTGTTAGGGAAATCCTCCCCTTATCCATATCTAGATTGTCCACCCACACTGTTACCACATCTCCAACAGATATTACTTCCGTGGGGTGTTTAACATAGTTCTTTGAAAGTTTAGAAATATGAACCAGCCCATCTTCCTTAACCCCAATGTCTACAAAAGCTCCAAAATCCACAACATTTCTTATAGTTCCTTGTAATTCCATTCCCCTTCTTAAATCCTGTATTTGCAGAACATCTGTACGCAAAATAGGTTTTGGCACCTGGTCTCGTGGATCCCTTTCCGGACTTATTAAATAATTAATTATATCTGTCAAGGTAGGCTTGCCCAGTTCTAATTTTGCACTTAGATCATCAATATTTGCCTGTCCCAGTGCTTCCTTAAGCTCAACTGAACCAATCTTGTCTTCAGCAAGACCTACATGCTTTAATAAAAGCCTTGTTTCTTTATATGTTTCTGGATGAATGCCTGTCCTATCTAGTGGATCATTTCCATCCATTATTCTTAAAAACCCTATACACTGTTCATAGGTTTTCTTGCCAAGCTTTTTTACATTCTTTAACTGATCCCGATTGGCAAACCTTCCATCTTCATTACGTTTATTAACAATATTTGCAGCAACAGTTTTGTTAAGACCTGCAACATATTGTAATAAGGATACAGATGCTGTATTGACATTTACACCAACGTGGTTAACCACTGTTTCTACCACAAACTTTAATGCAGAGTTCAGGCTCTGCTGGCTTACATCATGCTGATATTGACCAACACCTACAGATTTTGGATCAATTTTAACCAGTTCTGCCAGGGGATCTTGTACTCTTCTAGCAATTGACACAGCACTTCTTTCTTCTATCTGCAGGTCAGGGAATTCTTCTCTTCCCTGGTCAGAAGCAGAGTATACACTTGCTCCTGCCTCATTAACAATAATGTATGGGACATGGTTATTCAGTTCCTTTATTGTCTCAACAATAAACTGCTCAGTCTCTCTAGAAGCAGTTCCATTCCCAATAGCAATAACATTTACCAGGTATTTATTAACCAGGCTTTTTACGATTTCCTTTGATTTTTGGATTTCTTTTTTTGGAGGTGTTGGATAAATGACATTGATGGCAAGGAGTTTTCCTGTTTCATCTATAACTGCCAGCTTACAACCAGTCCTATAAGCTGGATCAATTCCCAATACAGTCTTGTTTTTTAAGGGTGGTTGAAGTAAAAGATTTCGAAGATTCTTGGAAAAAACATTTATAGCTTGCTCTTCAGCCTTCTGTGTTATTTCTCTTCGTA
The DNA here is from genome assembly GCA_018333845.1 of Clostridia bacterium. Taxonomy (GTDB): domain Bacteria; phylum Bacillota; class DSM-16504; order Desulfitibacterales; family Desulfitibacteraceae; genus Desulfitibacter. The sequence continues at coordinate 26,601 of JAGXSK010000389.1, forward strand.
TTTCTCGTTCAATAGAATGTTCAATAAGCCTCTTATAGCTGTCTTCTATGGCTTCTTCAATATAACCTATTACAGGTGAATTATTTGAATTTACTACTTGAAACTTTATATAAGCAATACTTTTTTCTGCAGGACAAACAAGCTTGACTCTCAGCACTTCTTCCCTTTCTCCCCTATTAATGGCAAGGACCCGGTGTGACGGAATTTTTGACACCAATTCTTCATATTCATAATAAATTTCATATGTATTCTTTTCGTCAATAGTTTTATCCTTGACCGTGGACTGCAGGATTCCTTCCTTAAATGCAATGTCTCTTAATGCCCCACGAATACCTGGTTCGTCAGCTATAACTTCTGCAATAATGTCTTTTGCACCTTGAATAACATCTTCAGCTGTATTTAAGTCATGTTCCCTGGACAGGTATTTTTCTGCTTCCAATAAAACACTGGCTTCTTTGGGAAAGGAAAGCATCCACAAGGAAAAAGGTTCTAAACCCTTTTCTCTGGCCACAGTAGCCTTTGTCCTTCTTTTCTGTCTAAATGGTCTGTACAGATCCTCAACTTCTTGTAATATTTTGGCCTGTTGTATTTTACTAGACAATTCATCTGTCAGCTTGCCCTGGTCGCTAATTAACCTAATTACTTCTTCTTTTCTGGAGTTTAAAGAGTTTGCATACTCCCACTTCTCCCAGACCTTTAAAATGGCCACCTCATCAAGGCTGCCAGTAAGTTCCTTTCGATAACGTGCAATGAAGGGAATCGTATTCCCTTCTGTTAACAGCTGGACCACATTTTTTACAGCCTTGATTTCAAGAGCTAAACCCTTTGCTATAGTTTTTATTATTGGTTCTTGTGAAGTGTTTATACTTGCCATTAAATTACCTCCAAAGTTTCTAATAAAGCTGGTAGTCTTTAATTAATCTATCATAATCTCTATATTGAATGGACTCAGCTAAATGCTCTGTTTTTATTTCATCTGAGTTGTCTAGATCAGCGATTGTTCTTGCCAGTTTAAGTATATTATTATATGAGCGCATTGAAAAAGAATATTTTTCATATATCATATCATATAACCTTTTTGCATCATTATTTAGTTCGCAATATCTCTTAATTTGTTTTATATTCATTTCTGAATTAGCAGCTATACTGCATTTAGAAAATCTTTCGTTCTGCCTTTGTTTTGCCATTTCAACTCGTTGTTTAACCACTTGACTTGTTTCCCCTTTTTGGGTCCTATAAGCAGTTAGCTCACTCTTTTTAATCCTTGGAACCTGAACTTGTAAACCAAACCTATCTAATAAAGGCCCAGATATTTTAGATAAGTATTTTTTTATTTGCATGGGTGTACATATACAATCCTGTAAATCATCACCAAGATACCCACATGGACATGGATTTAAGGCTCCAATAAGGGTAAAGGTAGCAGGAAATTTAACTGCTGCAGCTACTCTGCTTATTAATACCTCCCTATCCTCTAAGGGCTGCCTTAAAGCCTCTAAAACCCTTTTATGGTACTCTGTCAATTCATCTAAAAAAAGAACACCATGGGTTGCTAAACTTATTTCACCAGGTTTGGGTATAGTTCCTCCTCCTATCAGACTGGCCTGGCTTATGTTGTGATGTGGAGCTCTAAAAGGTCGTTCAGTAATTAATGGGTTGTCTCTGGGCAGAAGTCCACTGACACTATATATCTTTGTAACCTCTAAAGACTCCTGCAGTGTCATCTCTGGCAGTATACTGACCATTGCCCTAGCTAACATTGTCTTTCCTGAACCAGGAGGCCCAAGCAACAGTACATTGTGCCCACCAGCAGCTGCTATCTCCAGGGCCCTTTTAGCATTTGATTGTCCAACTACGTCAGCAAAATCAACTTGTTCATTCTTTCGGGACATTAACGGCATGGAATAATCCATGGGAGCCAAGTCTCTTTTGCCGTTTAAAAATTCTATAACTTCCTTAAGGGTATTTAAACCATATGCCCTGATCCCAGCAGCCAGGGCAGCTTCTCGACCATTATCCTGGGGTACTATCATTCTAGAAATCTTTTTATTCGCTAATCCCGAAGCCATTACCAATACACCTGGCACCATCCTTAATTCGCCTGACAAGGATAGTTGGCCAAGTAAAAAGAAATCATCTAATCTGTCCATACTAACCTGACCTGTAGCAGCTAACACTCCTATGGCAATGGCTAGATCATAAATAGGTCCTTCCTTTTTTATATCGGCAGGAGCCAGGTTAATGGTTACTCTTTTTGGAGGAAAATTAAATCCAGAATTTTTAATTGCAGCCCTAACCCTTTCCTTTGACTCTCTAATGGATGTATCCGGCAAACCAACTATATCAAAAGCTGGCAATCCGGGAGAAACATCCACTTCTACTTGCATGGGATAGCTCTCCAAACCTAATATGGAACAACTGTTTACAACTGCTAGCATTATTATATAAACTCCTTTGGCACTTAAAAAATAGAAAAATATCAATAATACTCTAATTCTGCCTGTTTCTATATTTTTCCTGCCAGGAAGCATAAATAATATTGATTCTAATACAAAAACCCCGTATTTTATAGAACTGTTTTATAAATATACTCTATAAAGCGGCTTATACATTATAAACATTCATGTTTTTTATAAATATTGACTAAATATTACTTTTTGCAGTAAAATCAGCATTTAATAAGTAGATTCTACCATAGCCAGGGCTGCAGCACCAATAACCCCAGTTTTTGCACCCAGATATGCTGGCTGTATTTCTACTTTAGAAGCTGGGCCATAGGCCAGCTTTTTTACCCTTTTACGTACCCTTGTAAATAGTAAATCCCCCACTTTGGCTACCCCTCCTCCTATAATTACCTTTTCAGGATTAATAACATTTACAAGATTTGCAATGCCAATACCTAAAAAATCAATAGCCCGATCTGTAACTTCAGTAGAAACCATATCACCCATTTCTCTGGCCTTGAAGACATGTTCCGCCCTGATATCATTAAGAGCAGCCAGTTTTGTAACCATACTCTTTTGTCCTGCCTTAATTCTTTCTATAACTCCCCTGGCAATGGCACTGCCTGAGCTTATGGTTTCCCAACAACCTTTATTTCCGCAATTGCATTCATCTCCATTTATATCAAGAATCATATGCCCTATTTCTCCGGCAGCCCCCCAGGCCCCATTGAGAAGACTTCCATTAACGATTAAACCGCCACCAATACCAGTACTTACAGTAAGATAAATCATATGCCTGGCTCCTGTCCCACTTCCAAAAATATGCTCAGCTAAAGCTGCAGCATTTGCATCATTGTTTAATGTAACTGGAATATTATATTTAGA
>JAGXSK010000390.1 GCA_018333845.1 Clostridia bacterium
CTGCTGTTTTAGAGGGCCAGGTTGACAGGATTATAATTACAGGTGGCATGGCCCATTCCAAAAGAATTATTGATGACATTGTTAGACGAGTAAAATTTATTGCTCCAGTGGTTCTTGTGCCAGGTGAGGAGGAGCTTGAATCTTTGGCAATGGGTGCACTAAGGGTACTTAATAAAGAAGAAAAAGCTAAAGAGTATTAGACGGTTTTTTCAAGGAGGGTTAGCCTTTGTACTATAATTTTGGAGAAATCCTAGATACAGCTAAAAGCAGGGGTAAATATGCAATAAGCGTTGCTGTGGCCCAGGACAAGGATGTACTTGAAGCTATCAGGGCTGCTAGAGAAGCGGGCTTAGTTTCAGCCATTCTTGTTGGGGATCTTAGATTAATAAGGCCCATTTTAAAAACCGTTGGATTGGGTGAAGGTTATGAGATTATAGATGAGCCAGATGAAGAAAAAGCTGCTTTAAAAGCTGTTTCCCTGGTAAAGAATGGTCAAGCCCATATACTCATGAAAGGGCTTATAAACAGCAGTACTTTCCTAAAAGCCGTCCTGCATAGGGATGAGGGTCTACGGACAGGACGTTTACTGAGCCATTTAGGAGTTTTTGAAATTCCCTCATGGGATAGATTATTATATCTTTCAGATGGAGGAATAAATATAGCTCCAACTATAAATGAAAAAAAAGACATTCTAGTTAATGCCCTTTTAACATTAAACACAATGGGAATTGAGAAACCCAATGTGGCAATTCTCACAGCTAACGAACAGGTCAATTCAAAAATGCCGGCAACTGTTGATGCCAGAGAATTGGCAGAAATGAGCAGGCAAGGCCAGCTTCCTGATGGCATAGTAGAAGGACCCATTGCCCTTGACGTGGCTGTAAATCCAGATGCAGCCAAGCATAAGGGAATCAAGAGTAAAATCGCAGGTCAAACGGACCTGTTCCTGGTTCCAAACATAGAAACCGGCAATGTCCTTGGCAAGGCACTAATTTATTTTGCTGGTGCAAAGATGGCAGGTCTTGTTTTAGGTGCTGCTAATCCCATAGTCTTGACTTCAAGGGCTGAGAGTGCAGAAGGCAAACTAAACTCCATAGCCCTTGCCTGTCTAGCCTATGATAAACCATTACATTCCTAAAATTTGTCTTATTTGCTTGGCCTGGGACCTGCTGACTGGGACTTCACTTTTTTCCTTGTCATCTACAGTTAATAAAAGTGTTCCGTTATATAAGGGAGTTACTTCCCGAACTCTCTTGATATTCACAAGGTAAGAACGGTGACAGCGAAAGAAAAGGTTTCTATTAAGCCTTGTTGTCAGCTCTTTTAGGGTGAATCTAGATAGATAATGTTTATCAAAGGTTTTAAAGGTACAATAATCATTTTGAGCATTTACGTAGATAATATCAGCATGCTTTAAAAGAACAGTTTTACCCTGGCTTTCAATGGGAATAATATCAAGATGAGCAGCAGATTCTGTTTTAGGCTGTACAACAGTGGTTTTATTCTTGACTATTCTGTTCTCAGCCTTGGCTAGAGCTTCTTTTAACCTTGCAGGATTAACTGGCTTGAGCAGATAGTCAACGGCATCTACTCCAAAAGCTTCTAGTGCGTATTCTTCATGGGCCGTTACGAAAATAACTTCGGGTTTTTGGGGATTGTCTTTTATTTGCTTGCTCAATTCAAGTCCACTTGCTCCAGGCATATTAATATCTAAAAAAACAATGGAATAGTCCAGTGCATTTATGAGTTGAAAAGCCTCGGCAGCATTGGCAGCTTCCCCAATCACTTCAACATTGGAGAACTCTTCTAATAAATATCGCAATTCCATTCTAGCAGGATATTCATCGTCAACAATCAGCGCTTTTAATTTCATCATGTTACCTCCAAAAATTATAATGTTTATTTTTTATTTCTTCAATTTAAAGAAAAATCCTTTTAGCTGTTGATATTAAAAGCAAACAAATAATAGTAATAAAATCCTCTTTCCAGGGATAAACATGTACTATGATAAAACATTTAAGGAAGGAGGATTTTTTGTGTTAATTAAATCAAGCAAACAAAAGGTTTTTGTGATAGTTCTTATTGTCTCCATTATGCTTTTCATTAGTGGATGTGGTGCAGTAAATACTTTAACTTCACTAAAAGAAAAATTCAGAGGTGATGAAGAGCCAACTATAACAATTGATATTCCACAAGAAAATCAGTTCCAGGAAGCCCCCATTATTTCAGAAGAACCAGCTCAAGAACCTGGAGAAACCATAATTGTCCGGTTGTGGTTTAGTGATAGCCAGGGACAAAAGCTCTTAGTTGAAGAAAGAGAAATTAGCAAGGTTGAAGGCATTGCAAGAGCAACCATCAATGAATTAATTAAAGGCCCAAGCATGGATAGTGATCTTCTGCCAACTATTCCAGTTGGAACGGTATTAAGGGATATTAATGTAAAAAGTGATGGGTTAATTATTGTTGATTTTTCAAAAGAATTGATTACTAACCATATAGGTGGATCAACTGCTGAGACCTTGACTGTTTATTCAATAGTAAATACCCTTACCCAATTCCCTACAGTTGATAGAGTTCAGTTCTTGGTTGAAGGTCAATATGTTGAAACTCTAACGGGCCATATGGATCTTACCCAGGCTATTTCCTCAAGCTTTGAATATGGACCATAAAGGATAAAATGAAGAAATCATACCGGCTTTAGCCGGTTTTTCTTTTATCTGGTTTTTTCTGGGTTACTTTTCCAACTAAAAAAAAGGCAAAATTTGCAGGAAATACCTATAAAATCACGAAATATATTACGTATTATCTAAAAGGTGCAACAAATACAGCATGATTTGCGTCTATATCAGTGGGAGTGATGTTAAATTGGAGAAAAAATCCTTTTATAAGTATATTACATACGTATTAGTATTGACTATATTTACAGCTTTAATAATACCGGCAAATATAGCTCTAGCAAGTGGAGCAGAAGCAACCATTACAGGAAATCTGGTAAATGTGCGAGCCGGTCCCAGCACTAGTCATGCCATAGTTGACCAGGTACCCAAGGGCAGCAAGGTTGCTGTTTTAGAAGAAAGCAATGGTTGGTGCAGGGTAAGGCTAAGCAACGGGAAAACAGGCTGGATTTCCAAGGATCTTGTTAGAATAAACACTGCCAGCACATCTACTAATACGGCTGCAGGCAGTATAGGTGTATCTATAAATGGCAGGAATGTAAGCTTTGATGTTCCTCCCTTTGTTAACGCTCAAAACAGAACAATGGTTCCCATTCGCTTTATAAGTGAGGAACTCGGCTCTCAGGTAAATTGGATACCAGCGGAGCAAAAGGTAACCATAAGACATCAGGGACAGGAAATTGAGCTATGGATTGGCAAGCCAGATGCAAAGGTAAATGGCAGCACTGTAACAATGGATACACAGGCAGTATTAGTCAATGGAAGAACAATGGTCCCTTTAAGGTTTATTAGTGAGTCCTTTGGGGCCAATGTAGAATGGCAGGCTTCCAATAGGATGGTGGTAATTACTACAGCAGCCAGCAAGCAGCCCCAGGGCAATATTGCTGTTGTAACAAGTACTACTTTAAATGTACGTTCAGGTCCCGGTATAGGACACTCCTTGGTTGGACAAGTCTCCTTTGGCAATGAGTTTAAAATAATGAGTTCGGCAAATGATGATGAAGGAAAAATATGGCATCAGGTAACATTAAACAATGGAAGAACAGGCTGGATTGCCGGCTGGTTAGTTGTTTTAAAGGATAACTTTTCACAAGGTGGGAATTCTGGCTGGAGCGGCAATGAAAAACAAATGGCTATTGTTACTGGAAATGTTGTAAATCTTCGCAAGGGTCCAGGGACTTCTTTTGGTATACTTGGCAGAACAATCATTGGAGACATGCTTGAGGTCTTAAATGAAGCCGATGGTTGGTATTATGTTAAAACTACCAATGGAGTTGAAGGATGGATAGCTGGACAATATGTATCTCTGCAAACTATTAGAGATGATAGACATGGGCAGGTGTCCCGGGGAACGGGAAAAGTGGTGTCCTTTAATGGAAATAACCAGAACCCTTCCTATCCAGCACTGGTGGGCCTGGAGTATGAGGAGCAGAATGAAGCTTTCTTTGTAACATTAAAAGGAAACAGTGGGCTGTTCTATAGTACCATGCACCTTGAAAATCCATATAGAATTGTCATTGACGTTCAAGGTGTTACATTGGACCTGCCTACCAATGAAATAGAAAATATAGTTCTGGATAATCCCTTTATAGATAAAATCAGGGCAGGCCAATTTTCGGAAAATGTTGGGAGGATAGTGTTAGAGTTAAAAGCACCAATTGGTGTGACAGAACTCAGCAGACAGGGGGAAAAGGAGATTACCTTCCTGTTCCAAAGGGGTTCACTAGTTGGAAAACTTATTGTAATAGATCCTGGTCATGGTACTATTAATGGTATTGGAATATCCGACCCAGGAGCCATTGGTCCCACGGGTATAACTGAAAGAGAGGTAGTAATGGATATATCCAACAGGCTGGCTGCCATTTTGACAGAAAAGGGAGCAAAGGTAATACTAACTAGAAATAGCCCCAGTACCACCATGACCCTTGACGGCAGGGTACAGCTCGCCAACTCGGTTAATGCTGATTTATATATTAGTGTACATGCTAATGCTTCACTGAATCGCAATGTTAATGGAACTTCTACTTACTACTATGCTCCTGCAAGTGATCCAAAATTAGGGGCTCAGCGTTTACAAAGAATCAGGCTGGCCCAGCTAGTTCAGCAGTCCATGGTAGCCCATGGAGGAAGGCAGAATCTTGGTATTATCCAGAGTTCCTTTAAAGTAATAAGAGAAACTAATATGCCCTCCATACTAGTAGAAACTGCCTTTATTTCAAACCCCACAGAGGAAAAACTCCTGGCTGATCCAAACTTCAGAGCCAGGATTGCAAGGGGTATTGCAGAGGGAATAGAAAGATACTACAATTAACAAGACTCAAGACAGGGGGACGGTTCCTCTGTCTTGTTTTTTGTATGCCACAGCATCCAAAGACCTGGCGTCCTGCTAGGACTGGTATTTCTAGCATTGCAATATACAATGTAAGAACTGCTGACGCAAGCCAAATTTTGTTTTATAGCAAGCTGTTGAGTATCTTCTTTTTGTAACAGGGATATATTAGTATGTTGTTAAAAAACCAATATATTGACATAGGTTTTCTAAATGCTAAAATGGTTTAGTAATTTATTATTTAAAATAACAAACAAAATGTGTTTTTCATTAAAAAATGGACATAAAATAGATTTATAATCTTACTTACATTTTTCATAAAGGAAGAGAGGCGTTATTTCCTTGCTAAATAATAAGCCCATAGGCATATTTGATTCTGGGTTAGGCGGCTTGTCAGTAGTTGAAAAAATATTTATTAAAATTCCTCATGCTAAAATAATATATCTTGGAGATACTGCCAGGGTTCCCTATGGAGGTAGAACTGCAGAAGAGCTAACAAGTTTTGCGGATGAAATTACCCATTTTTTACTGAGTAAGGACTGTGAGATAATTGTCGATGCATGTAATAGTACCTCTGCAGTAGCCCTGGATTTTCTTCAGCAAAAATATTCAAACCCTATAATTGGTGTAATTGCACCGGGAGTTAGGGCTGCACTAGATACAACCAGAAATGGCTGTATTGGCGTAATTGCTACAGAGGCAACTGTAAAAAGTGGTGCTCATAAAAAAGCAGCCCAGGAACTAGATCCTGGTATAACAATGATTTCCCTGGCATGTCCAGATTTTGTACCCCTTGTAGAGTCAGGGGAAGTGACAGGAGAGAGGGCCTTAAGTATAGTTAAAAGAACCCTTGAGCCTCTTAAAGGCACAAATATTGACACCCTTATATTGGGGTGCACCCATTACCCATATTTATCGGAGTTAATAAAAGAAGTAGTTGGTGAAGATATAATCCTTGTGGACCCTGCCCACGAAACAACTAAAGAGACGGCAAGATATTTTCTGCAAAAAGTTCCAGGAGAAAATTCAAAAATAAAGGCAGAAGACCACGAATTTTACGTTACTGGTAACCCTGAGCATTTTCAAAGAATAGGTGAAGTTTTAATGGGAGGAAAACTGCCATTGGTTAAGAAGGTGAGTACATGAGGAAAATTGGTATAACAACAACAATCCCATCAGAAATAATTTTTGCAGCGGGAGCTGTTCCGTTAGATCTGAATAATATTTTCATTACTGATCCATCACCCAACCATTATGTTGAGATTGCAGAGCTTGCAGGATATCCGCGCAACCTGTGCGGGTGGATTAAGGGTATTTATGGAGTTGTAATTAAAAACAAAATCCATGAGATTGTTGCAGTAACCCAGGGTGACTGCAGTAACACCCATGCATTAATGGAAACCTTGCATTTAAAGGGAGTTAAGATTATTCCCTTTGCATTTCCCTATGATAGAGATAGGGACATGCTCATGCTTCAGCTGAAGAAATTCATG
>JAGXSK010000391.1 GCA_018333845.1 Clostridia bacterium
TTGGTAAAGTCAATGATAGTTGTAACTCCTCCCAGGGCGGCAGCCCTGGTTCCTGTAAAAAAGTTATCAGCAGTCTTTACGCCTCCTCCACCCATAGTCTCAAAATGGGTATGTACATCAATAATGCCTGGAAAAACATACATACCCCTGGCATCCAAGGTTTTTTCTGCAGACAGGGTGCTTAAATCGCCAATAGCTGTTATCTTATCATTGGCAATTCCTATGTCTGCTTTTAAGGTTTCAAAGGGCGTTACTATGGTTCCATTGGTAATTTTTAATTGCACATTGCATTCCTCCAGTATAGTATTTTAATATAATATACCCATTATCTTTTACGCACTAACCTGAACTGGATATTAAAAGTATAGTTTTATAGTAAAGGGTTTCGTGTTTTCGTAACTTAATTCCTTTTAATAATTACAGAAAAATAAAAAAAATTTACATGATATCAAGGAGGATTTTTAAAATTTTCGGAGAATTACTTATGTTGAGAAATAAATAGTAAGATTTTTAGCTTTACGTATAATCCCAATAATACGGTTTGGGAGTATCTACCGGGTGCCGTAAATAACCCGACTACGGAGGATGTTTTCCTTCGTGGTGGGGTTTTTGTATGTATATTATAACCTGGCTTGGATTTTCAAAATTTATATAATTAACTTATTATAGACTAATTCATTTTAAACATTTAAAATAAAGACTGGAAATGTAGAGAATAGTTTTAAAAATGGAGGTGATTTTTAGCAAAAACTTTCATTAATGCTGCTAGGTCTTTACATGGTGTAAAAAGAGAAATTAGGGTTTAAAGGTTTGTAAAAAGAGGAGGTTGTACGGTTATGAATAAATTTAGAAAAATGAGCTTGTTACTGGCGTTGGTTTTAGCACTGGCATTGGTTGTTGCAGGTTGTGGCGGTAAAAAGGCTGAAGAACCAGCACCGGCTCCAAGCGAGGAACCAGAAGAATTTTTAGTGGGTTTTGTTTATGTTAGTCCAGTGGGTGATGGTGGTTGGACATATGCACATGATCAGGGAAGGCAGTATCTGGAGGCTAATGTTCCAGGCGTAAAGACAATTTTTTATGAAGCTGTTAAAGAAGGACCCGATGCTGAAAGGGTAATTACTGAACTTGCAGAAAAGGGCGCAAGGGTTATTTTTGCAACAAGCTTTGGTTTCATGGATTCTATGCTAAATGTTGCAGAAAAATACCCAGATGTGGTTTTTAAACACTGCTCAGGCTATAAAACAGCGGATAATATGGGAACATATTTTGGGAAGATTTACCAGGCAAGGTATTTGTCTGGGATAGCTGCTGGCATGAAGACCGAAACAAATAAGATTGGTTATGTTGCAGCATTTCCTATTCCTGAAGTGATAAGGGGAATCAATGCCTTTACTTTAGGAGTCAGGTCAGTAAATCCAGATGCAACTGTAAGTGTTGTATGGACAAATACCTGGTATGATCCAGGTACTGAGAAACAGGCTGCTTTAGGTTTATTAGACATGGGAGCGGATGTAATAGCCCAGCACCAGGATACTCCTGGACCAATGCAGGCTGCTGAGGAAAGGGGAGCTTGGGGAATTAGCTACAACTCAGACATGACACGTTTTGCACCAAATGCCATTATGACAGGTCCAGTCTGGAATTGGGGACCATACTATGTAAAGACTGTCAAAGCTGTAATGGATGGAACATGGACAAGTAGCCAGTACTGGGGACCAATGTCAGACGGCATAGTGGATCTTGCACCCTATAATGAAAAGGTTATGACACCAGAAATGATTGAAGCTGTTGAGGCTGCAAAGGCGAAAGTTCTTGCTGGAGAACTGGATATTTTTACTGGACCAATTAAGGATCAGTCTGGTCAGGTAAAAGTTCCAGAGGGAACTTCCATGACTGATGAAGAAAAGCTAGGTTTTAACTGGTTCGTTGAAGGGGTAATTGGTACCCTGTAAAAAAACTTACGGTTGCTGGTAATAAGCCAGCAACCGTTTTTATAAAACCATAATACTTTGCAAAATTTTCTTTAAAAGGAGGTTGACTATGCCTCAAAATCTGCTTGTTGAAATGAAGGCTATAACAAAAAGGTTTCCAGGAGTAATAGCAAATGACAATGTGAACTTTCAAGCATATGCTGGAGAAATCCATGCACTACTGGGCGAGAATGGAGCTGGCAAGAGCACCCTCATGAGCATCCTTACGGGACTGTATTCTCAAGATGAAGGTGAGATCTTTATCAAGGGGCAATCAGTAAAGATCAATTCTCCAAGGGAAGCTATAGATCACGGAATAGGTATGGTTCATCAGCATTTTCGCCTTGTGCAGCCCTTTTCAGTAGCAGAGAATATTATCCTGGGCAAAAAAGGTGTAGGCTTATTTATTGATAAAGATAAACTGGAAAAAGAAATTGAGGAATTATCCAAAAAATTTGCCCTTAAAGTAGAGCCAAGGGCTAGAATCTGGCAGCTTTCCGTAGGTGAACAGCAAAGGGTTGAAATTATAAAGATGCTTTACAGGGGCGCTGAGATATTAATTCTAGATGAACCAACAGCTGTGCTAACACCTCAAGAGGTTCAAGAACTCTTTAGAACCCTCAAGCAAATGGCGTTAGATGGAAAAGCAGTCATCCTGATAACCCACAAGCTTAATGAAGTTATGGAAATTGCTGATAAAATAACAGTTCTAAGGGGTGGTAAATCAGTAGCTACTGTTAACAAGGCTGAAACAGACAAAAAAGAATTAACAAGGTTGATGGTGGGCAGAGAAGTAATGCTCCAGGTGGATAAAAAACCTGTAAAAGAAGGACCAGTAATATTGGACCTGCAAAATGTATGGTGTTTAAGCGATAAAGGTTACCCTGCATTAAAGGACGTGAGCCTGGAGATAAAAGGCGGAGAGATACTAGGCATTGCAGGTGTGGCAGGCAATGGTCAAAGAGAATTGGCCGAGGTAATAGCAGGACTTCGGAAAGTAACAAAAGGTTCAATAAAAATTGAAAACAAGGACTATACAAACGCAAGTCCCAGAGAAATTATTGAAGCCAGGGTTGCTTATATTCCAGAGGACAGGCTGGGCATGGGTCTGGTACCCAACCTATGCTGTGTAGAAAATATTATTCTTAAAAATTACAGACAAAAACCCGTATGTAAATCCTTGTTTATTGATAATAACTATGCTAAAGAGAGAGCAAGCAAACTGGTAAGGGACTTTAATGTAAAAACAGCTGGCTTGGAAAAACCTGTTAAATTAATGTCAGGTGGAAATTTACAAAAGCTTCTATTTGCAAGGGAAATTTCTTGTGAACCAAAGCTTATAGTTGCAGTTTACCCAGTTAGAGGTCTAGATGTAAGTGCCATAGAAGCTGTTCATGATATACTTTTGGAACAAAGAGAGCTAGGTGCTGCTATCTTATTTATTTCAGAGGATCTGGATGAAATCTTCAAAATGTCTGATAGAATTGCAGTTATGCATGAAGGACACATCATGGGTATAATGCCTGCCCATGAAACTAATGTTGAAGAGGTCGGCATGCTCATGGCTGGAAGCAAACTGAAGCAGGAGGAAGTGGTATAATGACAATGGCTAAATTTAATCAGCTTGGTTCAGTGTCGCTAAAGTTTGAAAAAAGATTGACAACATCTAGATGGATAACCATACTGGTACCAGTTATATCTATTTTCCTTGCTCTGCTTGTAGGCGCAGTTTTTATATATTTTACAGGCTATAAGCCTATAGAGGTTTATAAAGTTATGCTTAAAGGGGCCTTTGGCTCAAAATTTGGCATATCTGAGACAGTGGTAAAGGCAATACCTTTGATATTAGCTGGTTTAGCTGTATCAATTGCTTTTAGAATGCAGATGTGGAACATTGGAGCAGAAGGACAGCTCTACATGGGGGCATGGGCAGCTGGTTATGTTGCCTTGTTTATGACCTGGCTTCCAGATTTTTTAGTACTTCCAACAATGTTTTTATTTGGCTTTTTAGGAGGAGCCTTCTGGGGTTTATTACCAGCCATTCCCAGGGCGCTGTTAAATGTAAATGAGACAATTACAACACTTCTACTAAACTATGTTGCCATGTTGTGGTTTGCCTTCTTTGTATATGGTTCATGGAGGGATCCCAAGGGATTTAATTTTCCATTAACTGCTCCCTTTGAAGAGGCGGCAAGATTAACCAGGCTTTTTGACACAAGGGTGCACACCGGCATCTTTATAGCAATTGTAATAGCAATAATAATATATTTTCTGCTCAAGAAAACAAAATGGGGTTACGAAATAAGGGTTATAGGTCAGAGTCCAAATGCAGCCTTGTATGCTGGTATGAATATCAAACGGAATATCATGCTGGTCCTGGCATTAAGTGGAGGAATAGCTGGCATTGCAGGAATGGTAGAGGCTGCTGGCCTAACCTATAGATTGCAGCCAGTCATGTCCCCTGGGTATGGATTCACAGCTATTATTATAGCATGGCTGTCTAGGCTCAACCCCTTTGCAATTGTATTAGTTTCATTCTTGTTTGGCGGCTTATTGGTAGGTGGCTACTCTATACAATTAATTGGACTGCCTTTAGCTACCTCTTACATGATCCAGGGCTTAATACTATTCTTTGTTTTAGGTGGAGAGGTATTCTACCGTTACAGGATCAAACTTAAAAAGAGTGCTGAAAAGCATGATAAAGGGGGGCAGTCATAATGGATTATACAATGTTAACAATAACAGTTTTGGCTGCTGCTATTACAGCTGGGACTCCCATATTATATGCAGCTCTAGGGGAAATTTTGGCAGAAAGAACAGGAGTATTAAATCTAGGAATTGAAGGGATGATGTTAGCAGGAGCTGTTACCAGTTTCATGGTCTGTATAATGACAGGAAGTGCATGGTATGGTCTTTTTGCAGGCATGATAGTTGGTGGAATTGTTGCATCAATCCATGCATTTTTATGCATTACGCTCAAGGCTAATCAGGTGGTAAGCGGCCTGGCCCTGACAATATTCGGAACAGGCTTGAGCGGTTTTCTTGGAGAATCTCTTATTGGCATTCCTGCACCCAAGACATTTTCAAAAATTGCCCTGCCATATTTGAGCGATATCCCATTTTTAGGCCCAATATTTTTTAACCAGGATATTCTGGTTTACTTTAGCTATCTGTTAGTTCCCTTACTATGGTTTTTTATCTATAGAACCAACCCCGGGTTAAAGATGCGTTCAGTGGGAGAAAATCCTGGAGCTGCTGATTCTCTGGGAATAAATGTATTTCTAATAAGGTATATCTATGTAATTATTGGTGGAGTATTTTCAGGAATTGCAGGTGTTTATCTTGCCCTGGCATTTGCACCAACCTGGTTAGAGCATATGACTGCAGGAAGGGGCTGGATAGCCATTGCCCTGGTTATTTTTGCCACCTGGAATCCGACAAAGGCAATGGCAGGGGCGTATCTCTTTGGGGCGGTATCTGCCCTTGGGTTTAGGCTCCAGGCCATGGGGGTGGATGTGCCTGCATACTTCTTAAGCATGCTGCCCTATTTGTTTACAATAGCAGTACTCATATTTGCAACAATGCAGACACAAAAGAACAGAATTGGAGCTCCAGGGGCGTTAATGCTGTCTTATGATAGAGAAGATAGATAAAATAAGAAAAGCCAAGCTTTTGCTTACATTAGAAAGGAGACTATGTATATAGTGAAGACACTATTCAAAGGGCCTACCATAGTTACCATGAATTCAGATGCGGCTGTTTTTAAAGGTAATGTACTAGTTGAGAATAACCGGATTGCATATATAGGCCCCAATGAGCCAACTGCTGATAGGGTAATATTTGGAGAAGGAAAGCTGCTTATACCAGGCCTTATCCAAACCCATGTTCATTTGTCCCAGACTTTATTTAGGAGTCAGGCAGATGATCTTGAGCTTTTAGATTGGTTGAAAAATAAAATCTGGCCCCTTGAAGGTGCCCATGATGAAGAAAGCCTATATCATTCTGCACTCCTTGGTATATCTGAGCTGCTGCTGGGAGGTACTACTACCCTGGTTGATATGCAGACAGTACACCATACAGATGCTGCCATACATGCCATTGCAGAAAGCGGTATTCGAGCCACTACAGGAAAGGTTATGATGGATCATGGGGAAGAGGTTCCTGGTACCCTGATACAGTCAACTAACGATGCAATTCAGGAAAGTGTAGACCTGCTGGAGAAATGGCATGGCAAAGAAAATGGCAGAATCCAATATGCTTTTACACCAAGATTTGTTGTGTCCTGTACAGAAGATTTATTAAAAGAGGTAGTTAGTCTTAGCGCCAAATATGGGGTTAGGATTCATACCCATGCTTCTGAAAACAAGGGCGAAATAGAGATTGTTGAAAAAGAACGGGGCATGCGCAATGTCCTGTACCTGGACCATATTGGCATGGCTGCCCCTAACCTTATATTGACTCATTGTATCTGGCTTAATGATGAGGAAATGGATATTCTTCAGAAAAGGGACGTAAAGGTTGCCCACTGTCCAACATGCAATATTAAGTTGGCTTCTGGAATAGCGCCCATCCCAGAGATGTTAAAAAGAGGGATAACTGTATCGCTAGGTGCTGATGGTGCTCCCTGCAACAATAATCTGGATATATTCCAGGAAATGAAAATGGCAGCGTTAATCCAAAAGCCTCTTCATGGACCCACAGTAATGCCTGCCAGGGAGGTTTTCAAGCTGGCCACACTTGGCGGTGCTAGAGCAATGGGACTAGAGAATGACATTGGTTCCATTGAGGTGGGCAAAAAGGCTGACCTGGTAATGATTGCTCTTGATGAACCTCATGTGAATCCAGCAGATGGGGTTGATCCATATTCACTGTTAGTGTATTCAGTAAGAAGCTCGGATGTATGCTTGACCATGGTTGATGGGAAAATATTAATGGAAAATCGAGAATTAAAGACAATAGATAAGGATGCAGTTGTGAAAAAGAGCAATATCTCAAGGGTCAGGCTTGACAAATTGACAAAATAGCGCAGGATATGAACCAAACTGCTGTGGCTTTGCCATGGCAGTTTTTTTGTTGAGTAAAATTAAACCCAACGTTTCATTCAATCAATAATTATGCTCAATTCATAACATGCTGCAACAATATTTCTCAAATTTCGACAAAGGGAAAATCATTTAATTGGAGAATATAAGTATAAAATGTAAATATATGACTATAAAAGCAGAACAGCCAGGGATATTGCCACTTGGCTGTTAATCCTTCTAGGAAAGCTAATCTTTAAATACTTCCTTTTATAAATTTCAATTACTTTTAGTAATAATAGCATTTATTATTTTATCCAGCTCAATACAAAATATACCAAATATTTTGTATTACTGTTAAAGTATATTTTTAGAACATATAATGCAAACTTTATAATACATCCTTTTATAATAAGAAAAGCAGGTGAAAAAATATGCTTGAATTAATTCTTGATATTTTGAAATTATACTTTTTGCTAAAAATATTAGAAATATTAGAAATATTAGCTGGAGGGCTATTTGTATGAAAACTAAAACTCTTTTTCATAGGCCTGCAGTTTTCAGGTTATATAGAATTAACCAGTTATTAAAAGAAAAATGCTATCCAAATACTGTATACATGGCTGAAAAGCTTGAAGTATCAAGGAGGACAATTGAGAGAGATATTGAACATATGCGTGATAGTTTAGGTGCTCCAATTACTTACTGCCCAGTTAAAAAAGGATACTATTATGAAAAAGAATTTGATATGCCGGCTTTCCACTTAACAGATGGTGAACTGGTTGCCCTGTATTTTGGTAAAAGGATTATTAGTAAGTGCATAGGCACCTCACTAGAAAAGCCTTTAAGAAATGCCTTTGAAAAAATTCTGGCTGCCTGTGATGAAATAATTACTATAGACTTTAAGAAGCTTGAAGAAATTTCTTCTTTTGAGTTTGAACCCATAAGGGGCAAGGAAGAAAAAGTGAGCAACTATTATGAAACTATTTTCCGAGCTATTCAAAATAAAAAAACTATCTGGATTGAGTATTATACTGTCAGCAGAGATGATATAACCTCACGTGCTGTATCTCCATACCATATTAGATACTATCAGGGGGCATGGTATCTTATAGGTTACTGCCATATTAGAAAAGAACTCAGGCATTTTGCCCTGGATAGAATTAATCTATTAAAGCAGACAGGGGAAAAGTTTTATGTCGTAAAAGGATTTAATCTTAAAAAATATCTTGAAAGCGCATTTGGAGTAGAATGGGGAACCTGGGAGCAGGAAGTAGTTATATATTTTGATGCACATCAAGCTAGATGGATAAGGGAGAAAACGTGGCATGAAACTCAAAAGATAAAAGAAAATGAAGATGGTTCTCTTATCCTTTCGCTAAAGGTTAGTGGTCTATGGGAGGTAAAAAGGTGGGTAATGGGTTTTGGCAAGCATGCGAAAGTCCTTAAGCCTCAAAGTCTCCAGGAAGATATTCTTGAAGAAATAAACAAAATGGAAAAAATATATACTGAAAATCAAACATACATTCCCGTCTAAGCATGACGTTTTAAAGTGATATATTTATTTTAGGTGGTGTTAATATGCATATTAAAATATTTATAAAAAGCGAAACTCCAGTTAAACTACCCATCCATTACAACCATATAATCCAGGCTATGATTTACAATAATATTTCACCGGAACTTGCCAGATTTCTTCACGATAGGGGTTTCTTATTTGAAAAAAGGGTTTTCAAGCTTTTTACATTTTCTAGATTACTTGGGGAATTTATGTTAGATAAAAACAGTGGTCAAATTGTATTCGCAAATAACTTGGCACTTTACATTTCTTCTCCAATAAATGAATTCTGCAATCAATTGGGTAATTATCTGCTACTGAATGAAAAAATATTGTTGTACAATAACAATGTTACAATTGAGAAATTAGAAATTGATCATCAACGAATTGAAGATGAAATTATAGATTTAAAAGTATTATCCCCCATTACTGTTTACAGTACAATGAAGAAAGGTGATGGCACCATATATACTTGTTATTTCGAGCCTGGTGAAAAGGAGTTTGAACAGCAGTTAGATAACAATTTACGGAAAAAATATTATGTATTTCATGGAAAGGAAGCCCCTCAAGACCCTGTGAGAATGACCAATATACGAAGTATAAAAAAACATATTATCCGGTACAAAGATTTTACTGTTAAAGGTTATACCTGCAAGTTTAATTTAACAGGACCAAGAGAACTTCTTCAAATAGCAGTTGATGCTGGAGTAGGCAGTAAAAATTCTCAAGGGTTTGGGTGTATAAAACTAGATTAAGGCAAGGAAGGTGTCATTTATGCTTGGTGAAGTTAAAGAACTAGGGATTTTAACTTTAAAAGAGAAAAAAAAATCTGCTTTAGATGTATTCATTGAATCTATTAATAGTAGAAACTATCCGCATATTGTGGCAATTATTTTGGAAAAACAGTCAGACAAATATATTTATAAAAAAGTCGAATTAGAGGAAACAGATACAGTTAACCCAGAAAAATATCTTTACAAAAAAGGTTCTCCTAGGGGCAGCAATTTTAGTCCTACTGCAATGACTATTGAAGTTGAAAACACTTTTCAGAACAAAATATTAAACTGGTTTCAAAGTATAAAAAGAAACAAGTCACAGGAAGTTTTAGAAATTTTTACCGAAGTAGAAAAAGCTTTGATTGAAAAAAAAGGGAAAATTTTGAAAGACATTAACAGTCTGGCTAAAGATATAAAATCCTTTGCCATAACATTGAAAATAGACGACAAATACTTATACGATATGGCAGAGTTTAAAGATGCATTCCTTACACTTATTTTAGAAAAAAATGAAAAAATAGCGGGAGAAGACAAAACATGCTCAATATGTGGAGAAAAAAAACTAAAGGTTTACGGCGGTGCAAGCCCTTTTAAATTTTACACTATAGACAAACCAGGTTTTATAACAGGTGAATTCAATGAGGAATTATCATGGAGAAACTTTCCTGTATGCGGTGAATGTTCGCTGGCACTTAATGAAGGCAAAAATATAATTGAAAATAGCTTGAAGTTCAGATTTTATGGACTGGAATATATGTTAGTACCAAACTTTATTTTTGGTAAGGAAGGTAAGGACTTGATTATTGAAATAATAAAAAAAAGATTAGATAAAAACATTCTTTTAAAAAATGAAACTGGAAGCTCGTTAGTTACTGCTGAGGATGATATATTATATTTTTTATCAGATATGCAGGATAATCTTACCCTCCATTTTCTATTTATAAAAAAACAACAAGGGGCTGAAAGAATAATTTTGTTAATAGATGATATTTTCCCTTCAAGAATAAGAAAGCTTTTCAGCGCCAAAAAAGCTGTTGACCAGTTGTTTTCTAGAATTCCCTTCCACTTTGGAAAAATAAGGACATTTTTTGTCAAATCTGACCCAGGCAAGCGAGATAATGATCTCGATAAATATTTTTTAGAAATAATTGATGCAGTATTTAAGGGGAAAAATATTGATTTTAAATTTCTAGCTTTAAATTATATGAGGGAAATAAGAAGAGAATTTAAAAATGAGCAGTCTGACCAGTTTTTTTATAAAACTATAGATGCTATTGAAAGCACTTTGTTTTTCAACAATTTAAATTTACTATCTGTAAAGGAGGAAAGTATTGTGCAGACACAATTTGACAGTATTTTTGAAAAATATTCATTAAATATGGACACTAATGTTAAACGAGGTATTTTCTTATTAGGTGCCCTAACAAAAATGTTGTTAAACATTCAAAAAAGGGAAAGACAGAACCAGCCTTTTTTAAGCCAGTTAAAAGGGCTGAAAATGAATCAAAAAGATATGCAAGGTTTACTGCCAAAAGTGGAAGCAAAGCTAGAGGAATACAAAAGGTTTGACAAGGGTAAAAGAATTGTTGCAGAAGAGATTAGCCGATTGTTACTATCTTCAGAGTCCAAGTGGAAGCTTTCCGTAGATGAAATTAACTTTTATTTTGTATGTGGCATGAATTTATATAATGATATAAACCAAATGCTTTATGATAAAAAGGAGGATGAACCTAGTGATGAACAATCAAATGACAGTGAATAATCGTTCGGAGTTGCTGTTTCTCTATGATGTATCTTATGCAAATCCAAATGGCGATCCCCTAGACTCCAATAAGCCTAGGATTGATGAAGAAACTGGGAAAAACATTGTGACAGATGTGCGGCTTAAAAGGACTATTAGAGACTACTTACATGAGAACAAGGGGGATGAAATATTTATTAGAGAGATTGCCGATGATGCAGGCAATATTCAAGATGCCAAAACAAGGGCCGAAGACTTTCTAAAAGACGGAGACAAAAAGGTAGAAAAATCAAATATCACTATTTCTCAAATGAAAGAAATTATTTTGCGAAATATTCTTGATAGCAGTATAGATGTAAGACTTTTTGGGGCCACCATTCCTATTGAAAAAGATGCAAAAAGCAAAAGTTCAATTACTCTTACAGGCCCTGTACAATTTAAAATGGGGCAATCTTTGCACAGGGTAAAACTTCAATACATCAAAGGCACTGGTGCTTTTGCTTCTGGCTCAAACAGTACACAAAAAACTTTTAGGGAAGAATATGTTCTACCTTATTCGCTAATAGCTTTCTATGGAGTAGTAAATGAAAATGCTGCCAAACATACAGAGCTTACAAAAACTGATATTGATCAATTATTAGAAGCCATTTGGCAGGGAACCCATAATTTGATTTCCAGGTCAAAATTTGGGCAGGAACCCAGGGTGCTTATAAAAGTGGATTATAAAGAGCAAAACTTTTATATAGGGGAACTTGATAAATTAGTTGAACTGGAAGCTGATATTAATGAAGAAGAAATAAGAGATATATCTGAAGTAAGGCTAAATTTCAGCAAGTTTTTAAAAGCCTTAGAGAAAAACAAAGATAAAATAGGAAAAATAGAAATTAAAATCAATGACAGAGTAAAAGCAACCCAGGACTTGGTTAACGAAATAAGGGCTTTAGGTATTTCTGTAAAGGATATAAATTTTTAGTGAATGGATTGATGTATCATGAAAACCCTGGTTTTTGATATATCCGGTGATTATGCACACTTTAGAAAATATTACACAACTTCATCTCCTATAAGCTTCTCAATAATACCGCCTACTGCAGTCTTGGGTGTTATTGGAGCAATAATTGGTTTGCCCAAAAAAGATAACCAGTACTTAAAAGTTTTAAATAATGCGAAAACATCCATGGCAATTGGAATTAATAAACCTGTTAAAAAAATTAGATTGGGTATAAACTTAATTAATACCAAGAATGATTATTGGGTACCAAAAAGAAGGAAAGAAGGGGCAAGAACTCAAATAAGATATGAATATATAAAAGATGTGTCTTACAGGTTATATGTAAATATTCAAGAAAGAGATTTATTTAATAATTTAATAGATATGGTTCAAGCACATAAAAGCTTTTATACAGTATCATTGGGGTTGAGTGAACTCCTTGCGGACATTAAATTTATAGCTGTTAAAGAGTTTCATGAAAAAAATTCAAATAGTGAGTTTTTGCAAATTAATTCCATTGTTCCTGTAACATTAATAAAAGAAGATGGGATTAGAATAGGAGGTAATTTTTTCTTAAAAGAAAGGTTTCCTACAACAATGGATAACAATAGGATAGTAAATAAATATGAAGAATTATTGATAGAAATGAATGGTAAACCTATGGAACTGAAGTTAAATAAGCTTTGGGAAAATGGAACTGAAAGAATAGTTTTTATATAGTCTAGTCTAAAACCCCAATATGCTTTGGGGTTTTAGACTGAAACTACCTAAGATTGTATTCAGGTGTTGCAAAGCCATAGAATTATTTTATGCTTTATTTTCAATCTTAAACCACCATGCGGAAGGAACCTACAAAGAAGAAAAGAAAGGATACTAAAAATGAAAAGTCATCCTCATCAAAGTCTCAAAACTCATTTATCAGAGGCATGTATTAACTCAGGATTTATAATTAAAAAACATCCTAATTTTTTGTTTGAGAACAAAGATATTACTGAGAAAATTCTTTCATTGGCTTCGCTTTGTCATGATTTTGGTAAATCCACAGGTTTTTTTCAAAAATATATGGAACAAATAGCTTCAGGCATAACTGTTAAAAGTGGACCCATTGAAAGGCATTCACTTATTTCTGCTATTGTAGGATACAATTTGGCAAAAAAAGTCCTTCAGGTAAATAATATTGAACCTTATCCAACTGCCTTTTATTTATTTTCTGCCATAAAAAGGCATCACGGTAACTTGGGTGACTTTTCCAAGGAAACCGACAATATAAATGAAGAAGATATTTCTTTATTACATAAGCAAATTGCTTCAATCATTTTGGTTGACTTAAACAAGTTATTCAAAGAGCTTATTAATTTTTTCCCAGAGGAGATAGTAAATTTTCTCCCAGCTTTGGATGAATTATATTCTTGGGTAAATACTTTTAACGATGAGTTAAGAACAATCCGCTTTAAACAATACAAAAATTTTTACAAAAAAAATAACAATGAAACGGAAAATCTAAGTGATTATTTTAAATTTGTTTTTATGTATTCTATTGTTGTTGAAAGTGACAAAAGTCAAGTGGTAATAGGAAAAATTAAGAGCAGAGACAACTCTGTGCCTGTAGATTTAATTAAAAAATATAAATACCTGAAAAAGTGGAAGAAAACAAAACTTAATGATTTAAGAGAAACTGCATTTAAAGAAATTGAAGCAAACATAGATAAGGCAAAAGAAGGATCAATCTTTGAAATAACATTGCCCACTGGGTTGGGTAAGACACTGGCAGCTTATAATTTTGCTTTAAAATTAAAAGACATAAGATTTAAAGAAAGAGGTATCCATCCGAAAATTATCTATTCTTTACCCTTTTTGAGTGTAATAGATCAGAACTACTTAGTATTGGAAGATATATTTAATAAATTACAGATTAAATACGATCACAATACCCTTTTAAAACACCATCACTTGACAGAGGCAAAGTATGTCTCTATAGATGAGGAGGAAACTGAATATGATTCAAATATTTCAGGATTCTTAATAGAAGGCTGGTATTCTGATATAGTAGTAACCACATTTAACCAACTGTTTGAAACCATAATTACTTATAAGAACAGCACATCCAGAAGATTTCATAAACTTTCAAACTCAATAATTTTAATCGATGAAGTACAGGCCCTTCCTGTAAAATATTGGGAATTGCTAAGAAGTTTATTGTTATTCCTTGGCAAAAAAATGAACACAGACATTGTTTTAATAACTGCCACACAGCCAAAAATATTGTCCCTTCAAGATGGGCTTGTTCCATTATGTGAATCGCATAAATATTTTAATCACAAAAGTTTAGATCGTATAGAAATGAAAGTAGACTTGGAAAGAAAAACCATAGACGAGTTTATAGAACAAATTTATATTGACAACGAAAATAAATATTTATTTATTTTAAATACTATTGGTTCAGCAAAATTGCTATATGAAAAACTATCTTTAAAGCTCGATGAGCCAATAGGGTTTTTATCTACGCATATAATTATGAAGCATAGAATGGAAAGGATTAGAGAAATTAAAAAAGATCTATCTCAGTATAGGGTGGTAGTAAGCACCCAATTAGTAGAAGCTGGTGTTGATATTGACTTTAATATAGTATACCGGGACATTGCACCAATGGACTCCATAAATCAAGCAGCAGGAAGATGCAATAGGAACGGTAAAGAAAAGGGTTTGATAAATATTATGCATTTGTGGAATGGCAAGAGAAGCTTTGCAAGTATGGTTTATAGCGATATAGTCAGGCTTAAGGCGACAGAAGAGATATTGCTAAGCCATATTAAACATCATGATACCATTGGTGAAAAAGACCTGCTAAATCTAATAGAAAGATACTTTGTTGAGGTAAAAACAAAAATTAATAGGAGGGAATCCTTTGATATACTAGAAGCAATCTCGAATCTTTGTTTTTTTAGTGATGATTCAGAAAAACCTGCCATTAGTAATTTCAAGCTCATTGATGATCATTATGACAGAGTGAGTGTATTTATAGAAATAGACAGTGATGCAGCAAAAATTTGGCAACAATACAATTCAATTTTTCAAATTGAAGATTTTTACAAAAGAAGCGATGAATTTAACAAGATTAAAGGCAGCTTTTATGATTATGTAGTATCAGTTCCCAAGTCATATACTTTGCCAGTTGAATTAAACTGTCATTATTATGTTTCCAACAATATGCTTGATACTTACTATGATATAGTGTTAGGATATAAATCTTCAATAGATTTACTTATATGGTAAAAGCAGGTGTGATTATGAATGAAATGAATGTAAATGTTACAGGAAACCTTCTATTACATTTGTAAAAGAGAATTGTGGCTGTGTCAAACAGATAACGCCTGATCAAGGTGACGAAAATCTAGACTTTGGAAGGTATTTGCACGAGAACCTAATACCTAGTGATAGTGAAAAGTTACAAGTAAAAAATA
Source organism: Clostridia bacterium (assembly GCA_018333845.1). GTDB lineage: Bacteria > Bacillota > DSM-16504 > Desulfitibacterales > Desulfitibacteraceae > Desulfitibacter. The sequence continues at coordinate 15,519 of JAGXSK010000391.1, forward strand.
ACCTGCGATAACGAAAGTACTAAACAAGTTTTAAATTGGGTGGGATTGTTTGTAGTAGTAATGAAGCTTCTGTAATAGAAGTGGAGCAAAGGAATTATCTTATTCAGTATTTTACTTTATTCAACCAAAAAATGGAATGAATTAATGAATAAGACATGGTCTTTTTAACACCGTAAAGAAATCAATGGAACTGCAGGCGTAGATAGCTTCAAGAGAGCAATATTTTTATAAGTGCTGGTGGTGAAAATATTGGAAAATATTAAAGTGACTGGTTCACTTATTTGGTACTATTATATTTGCAAAAGAGAGGTTTGGTTAATGGCCCATGGAATTATCGCTGACCAAGAAAACCCAAATATTGATCTAGGAAGGTTCCTGCAGGATTATGCATATCAACGAGATAAAAAAGAAGTATCCTTAGGGCATATTAAGCTGGATATCCTGCAGAAAAAGGATGGACAAGTCATAGTTGGAGAAGTCAAAAAAACCTCAAAGTTTGCTCAAAGTGCAAAAATGCAGCTGGCATATTATTTATTGGAACTTGAAAAAAATGGTATAGCGGGAAGCGGAGTGCTGATGTTTCCTAAAGAAAAGAAGCGGGAAAAAGTAGAATTAACAGATGAGATGAAAAAAGAACTGGATTTTGTGGTACGAGATATTTTAAGGATTGTATATGAACCCAGACCACTCCCGCCTAAAAAGATCCACTATTGCAAAAACTGTGCTTATAGTGAGTTTTGCTGGTCATGATTTAAGTTAAACAGAAAAGTAGATATGGGGGAAAGAGTATTTTAGGGGGTGTACTGGGATAATGAAGAAAAGTATATATGTATTTAATAATGGCGCTTTAAAAAGAAAAGATAACACTGTTGTTTTTGAAAACGAAACTGACAGGAAGGTTCTACCTATAGAGGATATTAACGATATTTATATTTTTGGAGAGGTAGATGTCAATAAAAAGTTTTTAGACTTTATTTCACAAAAGCAAATAATAATTCATTTTTTCAACTATCATGGATATTATTCTGGGTCATTCTATCCAAGAGAACACTATAATTCAGGCTATATGATATTAAAGCAGGCTGAATACTATTTAAGTGAAGAAAAGCGACAGTTTATTGCAGCAAAGATAGTTGAGGGTAGTGCCAAAAACATGCTTAATGTGGTTAAATATTACGATAACAGGGGTAAGGATGTTGGTGAAATAAAAGAAAATATCAACCAGTTATACAATAGGATAGTGAAATGTCAAAATACCTCTGAATTAATGGGTATTGAAGGAAACATTAGGGAAGTGTATTATAAGTCTTTTGAGCATATCATTGACAATGATGACTTTATCTTCGAGCAACGGACGAAGAGGCCTCCAAAAAACCATTTGAATGCCATGATTAGTTTCGGGAATTCAATGCTTTATGTCCTTGTTTTAGGAGAAATTTATAAAACACATCTTGATGCACGAATTGGCTATCTTCATACCACAAATTTTAGAAGATTTACATTAAATCTGGACATTGCAGAAGTATTTAAACCGATTATAGTTGATAGGATACTATTTACCCTTATTGGCAAGAAGATTATCCAAAAAAATGATTTTGATAAAGATTTGGAAGGAGTGCTATTAAAGGAAGATGGCAGGAAAAAATTTGTAGAGGAATTTGATAGACGGATGAAAACAACAATTAAACACAAACAGCTTGGCAGAGAAGTTTCCTATAGAAGACTAATAAGGATGGAATTATATAAATTAGAAAAACATTTAATGGGTGAAGAGGAATATACACCTTATATATCCCGTTGGTAAGGAGGTAGCGGTGTTTATTATTTTGGTATACGATGTGGAACAAAGGCGAGTGGGAAAGGTATTAAAAACTTGCAGAAAATATCTTTACTGGGTGCAAAATTCTGTTTTAGAGGGTAAGATAACAAAAACTAATTTAACAAAATTAAAAATGGAATTAGATAGAATTATTGATACAGAGAAGGACTCTGTAATTATATATAGTTTTAGGACAACAAAGTATTCAGCAGTAGAAATTATGGGAGTGAAAAAGGGTGGAGAAGAAAATATTCTATGATGACTCTTTAATATTTATTATTGTCGTCGACCTCCAATAGCGTAAAAATCACGGGAGGTAGACGACTTATTGTTTTTAAATGATTTTATATAACAAAGATATACCAAGGTTCTAGGTGAAAGAATGCTTTAAAAAGGAAATTATTGTTGATAATAAACTTAATAATTAGTATAGTAATAACAGGGGTTTTAATGGGTTCCTAGCCTTCCTATGAGGAATTGAAACTAGTCTGTGCAACTGTAGCATCTGGCTGAGCAAAATGTTCCTAGCCTTCCTATGAGGAATTGAAACTGTGGTCAGAGGAAGTATAAAGCGTAAAAAGTTACATGTTCCTAGCCTTCCTATGAGGAATTGAAACTTGCATGGGTGTGCAAGCATGAAGATTATGAATGTAGTTCCTAGCCTTCCTATGAGGAATTGAAACAAAGAAAAAACCGTTGCCCCTCAAAGGGTAGACGGTGTTCCTAGCCTTCCTATGAGGAATTGAAACGTCCAAAGCGGAACGCAACCATATCCCATAGTTTTGGTTCCTAGCCTTCCTATGAGGAATTGAAACAGGATATTGAAACTGGACGATACGTTGGTATTGATAAGTTCCTAGCCTTCCTATGAGGAATTGAAACATATCCCAAAAGCAATAATTTTTGGGACAAATGAAATGTTCCTAGCCTTCCTATGAGGAATTGAAACTCCTCCGGGTGGCTATATCCTTTAGCTCTATGATAGAGTTCCTAGCCTTCCTATGAGGAATTGAAACGACGTCAAGCCTGTCAAGCTCACCCCACCCGTTCAAAGTTCCTAGCCTTCCTATGAGGAAT
>JAGXSK010000392.1 GCA_018333845.1 Clostridia bacterium
CCGCATCATACCATTTGTTTGGACCCAATACTGACATGGAATTGATGTGCATCCAGTCTCCTACACCACCGTCACAGTCATGCATGTTAGGATCTCTGAAAAGGGCATTCTTTTCTGCTTCTGAGAAGCCATATTCATCGAAGTGTTCACTGCAGACCCATTCCCATATCACATTGCCTTCCCAGTCTATTTCATAAATCACATCATCAAGAAGTCTTTTATCAGATATCTTTTTATTAATAACATTTTTATGACCTAAAATTAACGTATTGCCACCATCTACTTTTGGATCCATACCGGGCACATAATAGCCTACCGGATTTCCTTCTCTTTGGTAGTCATGATGCTGCCTTGCCATCCATCTTGGCTCATTGCCTGGATCTTCTATATATTCATACCTATCAAATTCCCATATCACATTGCCATCCCAATCTACTTGTATTAAGTCAACATTATCCTGGTAACCATATTTAGTATCTCTGGCTCCTCTATGACCTAATAAATATCCGCCGGGAAGCATTTTGTTTGGAAAACCATGTACTCCTTTCCATACTTTAACTTCTTTTCCATTCATATTGATAAGCATTGCCCCATATTCCGCTGCCTGGAAAATTGTATACCCGCTAAAAGCCTTTTCCGGATTGTATATGGTTGTTCCTGTTGGGTGAATTGTTGGTACTCCCATTTTGGTTCCTCCTTAAGCTATAATTATTTTCTTGACATTATGCAATTAACATGTAACTTTATCTGTTTCCGCTAACTGCTGTAGTTTAAAAGAGCAGGTTTGGTAAAAATAATGCTATTTGAGGGAATATCACTAATAGCAGTACTGCAACCAGCATGCAGACAAAAAACGGCAACACACCCTTTGCTATAGTCTCGATAGGTACGTCTTTTGCCACACCATTAATTGCAAATAAATTAATTCCAATAGGTGGAGTTATCTGCCCCATCTGCATTAATAAAACAGTTATAACGCCAAACCATATGGGATCAAACCCAAGAGACAGTACTGTAGGCAATATGGCCGGGAGTGTCAGCAGTATTATAGGTATCACATTCATTATGCAGCCAAGAATTATATAAAGTATTACAACTCCAAGCAAAATAACATAACGCCCAACATCCAGCCCAGTTACAAATGCCGCTAATTCAAAAGGCAATCTAGTTGCAGCTAGAAAATATCCTAGAACTGCCACACCTATTAGAATAGACATGAGCATGCACGTTACATTCACTGTGGTCTGCAAAGAAAGCATTAAACTTTTTAAAGTAAGCTTGCTTTTAGCTAAGGCAAAAATGAATGCTCCAAAAGCACCTACGGCACCACCCTCTGTAGGGCTGAAAAGACCAGTTAAAATACCTCCTAGGATTAGAACAATTAGGAAGATCATTCCAATAACACCTTTTAGGGATACTATTTTTTCTTTAAAGGTAGAAGATTCTCCTGGTGGCCCTAGGGCCGGATTGCGTTTAGTAGCTATAAAAATATATAACATGAACAGGAAAGCAAGCATTACTCCCGGTATTAGGCCAGCCATAAACAGTTTGCCGATGGATTCTTCTGCAACAATGGCATAAAAGATAAATCCAGCACTTGGTGGAATAAGTATACCAAGGGTACCGCCTGCAGCTATACATCCTGTAGCCAGTCCAGGGTTATATTTCTTCTTCTTCATTTCCGGCAGGGCCACTGTTCCCATGGTAACAGCCGTAGCAATACTATCTCCGCATACAGCTGAAAAGCCTGCACAGCCTGCAACTGATGACATGGCTAAACCACCGGGTTGTCTGCCCAACCATTTATATGCTGTATCAAATAGGTCTTGACTGATACCAGATCTAAAAGCTAATTCACCCATAAGTATAAATAAGGGTACTACTACTAACATGAAAGACGCCGTTGCAGAATATGGAGCTATTCCAATCATTTTTAATGCTGCGTCGGGCTTTCCTGACACAATAATCATACCCAGCAGACCTATCAGGGCCATGCCAGTAGCTATGGGCAATCTAAAGAACAGAAGAATAAAAAGTACACAAAAGCCCAGGGCTCCTAATGCCAGCCCTGTTATGCGAATTGAGAACATTTGCAGTATTGCTGGAAGCATTATTACTGCAGCAGCCAGGATTAATGCAAATAGAACTCCAAAGTAGACCCCGTTTTTAAATAGCTTTGAAATAGAGGTCAATAGATCTATTAGAATTACAACAGCAAAAATTAGTGTGCCAACTGCTGCTATGGCTATAAAAATTGAAATTGGTATTCCAAGGGCTTGACTTTTTAATCCAGATTTTATACCAATTTGTATATACAACTGCCAAGCTAATATTGAGAATAGGATAAAACCAATGGCATAATTAAATACATCTATTATGTCCTGAACCTTTTTAGGGAAACGTTCCACCAAAATATCTATTCTAATATGTCCCTTATTAATTTGAGTATTGGCAAGGGCACCGAATACAATGGCCACCATTGAAAACTCCATTAGTTCAATGATACCCATCAAGGATTTGTTAAAGAGTATTCGATACAGCACATCGAATACTATTGGTAAAATCATGATGCCAACAATTATTGTAGAAGCAATATTTAACCCCCTGCTTATGGGATAAATAGGTTTCTGCAAGAATGTTATTAAATAATCCAACAGCTTAATTATTGCATTCATATGTCTCACCCATTTCTATATTGCTCCCCCTTAGACTAATATTTAAGCCTATAGGGGGAGCAAAGATGATTATGCTAATTATTGAACGAAACCTCTTCCGGTTATTTCATCGTACTTTTTACCCAGCTCAATTGCACTTTCTAATATTTCTCTAGCATTTTTTGTGCCGTTTTTCTCCATGGTTTCTACCCACTCATCCCTCATTGGTTTTACTGCCTGAATCCATCTTTCCCTTTCATCATCAGGCAATACATAGAAGGTATGACCATTTTCCATCATCCACTTACTGTCATTTACGGCTCCTTGATCTAGTGCAAGCCCGCAGGCACGAGCCATCTCTACCCCTGTTGTATCATCCAGAACCTTTCGTAAATGACTTGGAAGACTGTCATATTTTTCTTTATTCATGACTGAGAAAAAGGGCGACACGTTTAAATCTACAATTGTATGGTATTTTGCAACGTCTGTAATCTTAAAAGATCTTACCGGCGCCAAAGGACACAATACACCATCGGCCATTCCCCTTTCCAGCGCCATATAAGTATCTACTGGTGGAATTTCAAGGGGATTAGCACCCAACAATCTTATCATTTGTAATTCATTTGGGCCCCAACCGATAATTCTCATTCCCTTTAAATCTTCTAGTGTGCGAACTTCTTTATTTGTTGTATGAAGATTATATGTCGCACTTGTCCACATCCATAATAGCTGCGCTTCACTATATTCTTGTTTGATCTCTGGATAAAGCTCAAGAAGTTCCATCATTACCAATGCTCCTGATTCGGCGCTTTTAACTAGAAGCGGCAATTCCATTACACTTGTAAGGTTGAATTTGCCTGGAGTAAATGCACAATTTGAACTGCCAATATCTACAAAACCGCCTACCACTGAATCAAAGGTCTCTTTTTCCGGGCATAATGTATTTGGTGCATAATGGTGCAATATCAATTGCCCTTCGCTAAGTTCCCCTACTTTCTCAATCCATGGTTTAAAGGCGTTAATTGTAACAGGATGAGCATCAACATATGCAGCAACAAAATTTAACTCAATCGGCTTTTCCACGTCTGCCGCATCGTTGTTAGCGGCATCATCCTTTTGTCCACAACCGCCTAACAATAGAGCTAATGAAACAAAAATTAACAGTATTAATATGGTTGAAAATTTTCTTGTCATTTTTTTAATTCCTCCTCCAAATTGAAAATAGTTCTGATATAAAAATCTCCCCTGCTGCAGTTTCTTTTAAAATTAAATACTCACCTCCAATATATTTTGACAACATTGGTGAAAAGTTTCTCTTTCACATTAAAATATACTTGAATTCTTATACAAAAAAAGTAGTCTGTGCTACAATTAATAATATATTTTTATTTTCATTATAACATTTTGCAATATTAAATCTGCATAATTTACTGCCAAAAAACACCATCAAATTAAAAGACGGCAATCCTCATAATTGAAAATTACCGCCTTGTATGTATAGCCAAATTAAAATACTAAACCTTGTTACTTTTATCTATGTCCGCAAAAACCTGGTACTTTCTAGCTTTTGTTCTATAAACAAATAGATCATTAGTTAATAATGGTTCTAATGCTTTATACTCAGACATTGTTGCTTCTTGCGGATCAATAGCTTTTATGATAAGGGTATTTTTTTTACTACCAGTTCCTTCTTCTAAGAACTTGGCAGCTTCACCAACCTCCTCTGGAGTCATATAGCTTATCTCTCCGTTATCTCTAATTATGGGGAAGATGGTTATCTCAAATTTATGATTTTCCATTTGAGCCACCAAAGCCATACTTTTCTTAATGTCAGCAATCTCTATTGATGGATCTAACTTTTTGTAGATTTCTTCACTGCCGAGAATCTTCATGACAACAGCATCTGCTAGTTTCTGACTGTTAACCTGCTCTAGTATTTTGCTGTTTTTACCATTTGTTTCTACAAATAAACTAAGCTTACTTTGTTTTAAATATTTTAGAACCGCAATAAAATCATCAATCTGATCTGCTGACCCCGAAGAAATATGAATTCCATCTACCCATTCCTTGCGCAAGGTTCCTACACTAAAAAACCCGTCAAGGGCAGAACCAGATTTTAGAAATGCAATTGATGCTCCAATTCCCTGGCGAATTTCTTTTCCATCTGTAATTATGGGAAACTCGATTCCTTGTGCACCACGATATATTAAACTGCGATTCTCTTTATAAAAAAACTGGAAATCATCCTTGCCCCCTGCTTTCATATCCTTTTCCAGATACCTAATACCATTGCAATCCATGTATTCTTTAACAATTTTGCATCTGGTACACCCCGTAGCAGTAAAAATTGTAATACTCAAAACACATCTCTCCTATCTCTTTCTGTTGCAGATTCTGCTTGCCCAAACTCATCATCCTAGTTAAACTGCTCTCCAATAGAAGGTAATTCTACAAAGATTATTTCATCCCAGTTGGTTTTGTGCAAAATCAGTAATTCCGATTATTGCCCTGGCATCAATATACTTCACCCATGCATGTTCTTTGTTTTTTATAAAATTTATTTATGCATACCATAATTATACGTATATAAATACTTCCATAATGTAAAACAGACTACAATCCTTCAAATAATTCTTAAGGCAGCTTGGCTTATGCCTGAGGGCTTGTACTATGATTTAAAAAAATAAAGCTCTATAGTTCAACCATAGAAGTTCAGTAAATATTATTCGAAAGCAATATCTTTTAATTTAGATTTCTCTTTGATAAAAATTTTTTCGTATTTATAATCTAAAACACCAATTTTTTTTAAATAAGCCAGGTTTTTGGTAATAGTTACACGGTGGGAACCTACCATATTTGCCAAGTCTTGATGGGACAAAGGTATTACAATATCGCCAGCAATTTCTCCATTTTTTTCTTCATAACAGCAAAAGCTATATAATATTCTACAAAGACTTTGCAGGATATTGCGAAGACACATATCCTCCAGCTGCACAGCGAGCATTCTAGACTTCACTGCAAGGGACTTTATAATAAATAGATTTATATCAAAATCCCTTTTCATAATATCAAGCATGGTATCCTTGTCAAAATAGTACAATAATGCATCGTCCACTACCACTGCTTCAAACAATCCCGGCTGGTCGTGAAGGACAAACTGCTCACCAAAGGTACACCCCTCTCCTACAATTACAAAGGTCTTTAAATTACCATCTCTGCCTAAAAAATTACCTTTAATTTTACCCCTCTTAATAAAATAAATACCACTGATATTATCACCAATACTAAAAACATAATCACCGCTTTTTCTTGTTTTACTAGTGCCTAGAGAAAAATACTTATCCCAAATCTCAGGAGACAATCCTTCACTTTCCAAAATGCTTTTTTCAAAAACTATAGAAGTGGTTATGTGCTCAACTAGTTCCTTAATTTTAGTCATAATCTCACCTTTTCTGCTTAAAATAGGTTTGAATATTACTTTTATATTACTTTAAAATTCACCTGATTAAAATACCAAACATAAATGATACTGAATTAATAAAAAAAGCGAGTTTCCTCGCTTTAGCCATTGTGAATTTCAAATGTCCAGTTTATTCCATTGTTATTGTCCCAGTTATTGGCACTATCTTTAAAACAGAAATTAAACCTACCCTTATCCTCAATTGGTAGGGTTTTTGCCCAACCTCTAGCTGTTTTTTCCATGCGGATATCCTGTATTTGTTCCCAGTTTTTAGGGTTGCCATACCCACAATGCATATAGACCTGATCTGCTCCATCATTGGCCAGTAAGCCATAGTACAAAAAAGTAACTTCTTCATCAGAAGTAACTGGCATGGGATCTACAACTACACCGCCATAATAGTCAGCTTCACGCATGCCCCTTAACCTTTCATCAGTAGCTGCAAATCTGCTTTTTCGATGGTCTGCCATATTTTAAATTCACCTCTTTGAAATTATTTAATCCTTATATTTAATAGTATTTTGTTTTTTATTGTAATTATAAGAGGTAAATATCCTTAAATTAGTATAAATTAGTTTTAAATCTTTTACTTCTGTTTTAGGAATTCTTTTAATATTGAATTTACCAGCTGGGGATTTGCCTGGCCTTTGGTTTCCTTCATGATTTGGCCCACTAAGAAATCAAAAGCCTTTTCCTTTCCAGAGCGAAAATCATCAACAGATTTTGAATTATTCCTAACTACTTCTTTTACAATCTCCCTTAACTTGCTTTCATCACTAATTTGGCCTAAATTCTTTTCTAAGATTATCTGCTGGGGGTTTTTCCCTGTGTTAAACATGTCTTCAAATACTTCCTTGGCAATCTTTCCACTAATAATCCCTTCTTCAACTAGATTTAACAGCTCCGCCATCTCCTTGGGCTTTACCAGGCTTTCACTAACAGATATCTGATCTGCATTAAGCAGGCGTAAAAATTCTGCCATGATCCAGTTGCTAAGCTTCTTGGGGTCATTGTAGCTGGGGAGAGCCTCCTCAAAATATTGAGCCAGTTCTTTATCTTTTGTAAGAACTTCAGCATCATAAACAGGCAGACCAAAATCTTCCACAAATCTAACTTTTTTAGCCTGGGGTAATTCTGGTAAAACTGCTTTTATTGAATTCAACCACTTGCTGTCAACTTTTATTGGTACAAGGTCAGGCTCAGGAAAATATCTATAGTCATGAGCTTCCTCTTTACTTCTTAATGGAAGTGTTATACCCCTGCTTTCGTCCCATGTTCTTGTTTCCTGGATTACTTTTTCGCCAGATTGTAAAATGCTCTTCTGCCTTTCTATTTCATACTCAAGGGCTTTTTGTAATGCCTTAAAAGAGTTTAAATTTTTGATCTCAGTTCTGGTCCCAAATTCTTTAGCGCCAACTGGCCTTATGGAAATATTACCATCACAGCGCAGAGAGCCCTCCTCCATTTTACAATCTGAGATATCTATATACTGGAGAATTGCCTTGAGATTAGCCAGGTATTCAACGGCTTCCTGCGGGGAGCTTAAATCAGGTTCAGATACAATTTCAATGAGGGGAACACCTCCCCTGTTGAAATCCACCAGGGAAGCCCCGGCCTGAGAAATGGTATCTCCTTCATGGGTTAGCTTGCTTGCATCCTCTTCAATGTGTATTCTAGTTATGCCAATTCTTTTTAATATATGGCCAGCTTCAATTTCCAAATATCCATTTTTGCAAAGGGGCAGGTCGTATTGGCTGATCTGGTAAGCCTTGGGTAAATCAGGGTAAAAGTAATTCTTTCTATCTAGTTTGCTGAATTCTGCAATTTGACAGTTGAGACTCAAGCCAGCTAAAACAGCATATTCTACCACCTTTTTATTTAGTACTGGCAATACTCCTGGCATACCAAGGCAAACAGGACATACCTGGGTATTAGCCTTGGCACCAAATTCTGTACTGCAGCCGCAGAATATCTTGCTATTAGTTTTTAATTCAACATGGACCTCCAGACCTATTACTGCTTCATACATATTCATCTCTCCCAATGACTAAACTCTCTTTAATAAGTTAGTTTTTCCTTTTATTTACCCTAAGAATACAAAAAAAGGCCAAGAATCAGCATCCTGACCTTTAATTTGACTACTTCGCCAAATGTTCTTTAATTAAATCGTTAACAAGCTGGGGATTGGCCTGACCTTTCGTTTCCTTCATGATTTGACCAACCAGAAATCCTAACGCTTTTTCTTTTCCATTATAATAGTCTTCCACTGACTTAGGATTACCTGCCACAACCTTTTCAACAATGGCCTGCAGCTGCCCCTGATCACTTATTTGAGCATATCCCTTTTCTTTAATAATCTCTTCAGGTTTTTTACCTGTGAAGAACATCTCATCAAATACTGACTTGGCAATTTTATGGCTTATTTCACCTTTATCAATATTTTTCAAAAGACTGGCCAAATCCTCCGGCTTTACCAGACTTTGTGAAGGAGTACTCTGGCTTGCATTTAACAATTTCATGAATTCAGCCATTATCCAGTTGCTGAGCTTTTTAGCATCCAGATAATATTTCAATGTTTCTTCAAAAAATCCTGCAAGTTCTTTATCTTTTGTGAGAATTTCTGCATCATAGGCCGGCAGACCTAGCTTCTCAATAAACCTTTGCCTTTTTGCCCTTGGCAGTTCAGGCACCCTGGCCTTTACAGCCTCTAACCAGGCATCATCTATCTCAATATATCCCAGCTCAGGATCAGCAAAAACCCTGTAGTCGGGGAATTCTTTGTTTCTAAGGGACAGGGTTATTTCCTTGTTTTCATCCCATGTCCTTGTTTCCTGAACTACCTTCTCACCCTTTTGCAGGGTCTTGATCTGCCTGTTTATTTCGTACTCCAATGATTTTTGTAATGACTTAAAGGAATTAAGGTTCTTTATCTCAGCCTTTGGGCCAAATTCAGTACTGCCCTTTAGCCTAACTGAAATGTTTCCATCACATCTTAAAGAGCCCTCTTCCATTTTACAATCTGATACCCCTATATATTGAAGTACTGCTTTCAAGCTGTCAAGATACGCAACAGCTTCTTCAGGGGTTCTAATGTCTGGATCTGATACTATCTCAATAAGGGGAAGTCCTGTCCTGTTTAAATCCACCAGTGATCCCTGGGCAACTGATATGGTTTCCCCCTCATGAACCAGCTTTCCGGCATCCTCTTCTAAATGTATTTGTCTAATGCCTATTTTTTTAGTACCTTCTTCTGTTTCTATTTCAACATGGCCTCTTAACCCTATAGGGGAGTGAACCTGGCTGACCTGATAGCCCTTGGGCATATCAGCATAATAGTAGTTTTTCCTGTCTAGTCTGCCATGTCTGGTTATATCACAATTAAGGCTAAGACAAGCCAGCATTGCATGTTCTGCTGCCTGCTTATTTAACCTTGGGAGAATACCAGGCATACCCAAACAAATAGGACAAACCTGGCTATTTGCCTGAGCACCAAACCTGGTGCTGCAGCCGCAAAATATTTTGCTTTCTGTTTTCAGCTCCACATGGACCTCTAGGCCTATAACAGCTTCATACATTATCATCTCTCCTAACCCTGTTTAGTTATATGCCTGGCTTGCTTTTATGCCAGTCAGTACTCTGCTCATATGCAAAAGCAGCCTTGAGAATTGTCTTTTCATCAAAGGCTTTACCCATTAGCTGCAAGCCAACTGGCAAGCCTTCACTAAAACCACAGGGAATAGAAATAGCCGGGATGCCTGCCATATTTGCAGGTATTGTAAATAAATCAGCTAAATACATTGATAATGGGTCGTCCACCTTTTCTCCCAGGTTAAAGGCATTTATTGGAGATATGGGTGTTAATAAACAGTCATATTGATCAAATGCTTTGTCAAAATCATTTTTAACAAGGGTTCTTACCTTCTGGGCACGTAAGTAGTATGCATCATAATAGCCTGAACTTAAAACATATGTACCCAGCATAATCCTTCTTTTAACTTCTGGCCCAAAGCCCTCCTGACGTGTTCTCCTGTACATGCTCAGCAAGTCTTCTGCAGCTGGACTTCTGTAGCCATATCGAACCCCATCAAATCTAGCCAGATTTGAACTTGCTTCCGCCGGAGCTATTATATAATAGGAAGTTAGGGCATGCTCAGTATGTGGTAAGCTGCATTCCTCTACTATAGCACCCATATCCTCAAGCTGTGCTGCTGCTTTTAATACAGCTTCTTTAATCTGGGGATTAAGTTCTTCAGGAAAGTATTCCCTGGGAATGCCTATTTTTAAACCCTTAACATCCTGACCTAGGTGCTTCTGATAGTTGTCAACTGGTACATCTGCCGAGGTAGAATCAAAAAAGTCTTGTCCAGATATTGCTTCTAATACTATGGCTGCATCCTCGACTGTTTTTGTTACTGGTCCTATTTGATCCAGAGAAGATGCAAAAGCAACTAATCCATATCTGGATACTCTACCGTAGGTTGGCTTAAGACCTACAACACCGCAGAACGCAGCAGGCTGACGAATACTACCTCCTGTATCTGAGCCAAGGGTAAAGAATGCCTCATCAGCTGCAACACTAGCTGCCGAGCCTCCACTAGAGCCCCCTGGAACCTTGTTTAAATCCCAAGGATTGGCTGTTTTAAAAAAGCCTGAGTTTTCTGTAGAAGAACCCATTGCAAATTCGTCCATATTAAGCTTGCCTAAAAGAATTGTTTTCTGACTCCTTAGCTTTTGTATAACTGTAGCGCTATAGGGAGCTATAAAGTTTTCAAGGATTTTAGATGCACAGGTAGTTTTTATACCATCTATACAAATGTTATCTTTTACAGCCATGGGAATTCCAGCTAGCGGCGGCAGCTGGCTGCCCTTATGTAATTCGTCATCTACTCTTTTGGCCTCCTGGAGGGCATCATCTGCTGTAACTGTAATAAATGCTTTTATTTTATTATCAAGCTGCTCAATTCTTTCCAAAACTGCCTGGGTAACTTCTGTAACACTTACTTCCCTGTTTTTTATTTTATCTTGTATTCCTGTAATGGTATAATTATATAACTCCATACCTTACCTCCTCTTTACACAATCTTGGGAACCCTGAAAAAGGAATCCTTGGCATCAGGGGCATTGGCCAGGGCTTTTTCCATGGTGAATAATGTAGTAACTCTATCTTCTCTAAAAACATTTGACATGGGAAGTACATGGGCTGTAGGTTCAATCTCAGAAACATCCAGTTGATTCAGCTTTTCAACCCATCCCAGTATGGAGTTTAATTGTTCTGTATAGCTATTTGCTTCCTCTTCTGACAATTGAAGTCTGGCTAATAATGCAACATGTTCAACCTCTTTTTTGCTTATGGACATAATTTCACCCTCTCTTAAAGCAATGCTATTTTCTGACAAAATACCTATTCAATTATAGCAAAACAAACCTTCTGGTGCAACTTAAGGAAGTAAGGATAAAAACATTAACCTAATGCTTTTGGGAATACTATTATAGTACTACAGCGAAATTTAGCAATTGGCGGAGCCATGGGGACGGTTCGAGCGTCACCGTAGTGCAACGAAGGTCCGAAGGGAAGACGATGGAACCGTCCC
>JAGXSK010000393.1 GCA_018333845.1 Clostridia bacterium
AATAGAAGAAGATACCTGCCAGATATTTTTAGCCCCAATAAAATGGTTAGGGCTTTTGGGGAAAGGACTGCAATGAACACGCCTATTCAGGGGAGTGCTGCTGATATTATTAAAATAGCCATGATCAAATGTCATGAATTCATTAATGAACAGGACCTTCCCATTGAAATGCTTTTACAGGTACATGATGAACTTATCTTTGAATGCCCGGAAACAATGTACAAAGAGGCTGCTGCTTCAATAGTAAAGCTTATGGAAAATGTATATGAGCTTGAAGTACCCCTAACTGTAGATGCAAAATATGGTTTGAACTGGTATGATTTAAAGAGCATAGAATAATAAGGTGGTGGAAGTAAATTGCCTGAATTACCAGAAGTTGAAACAATAAGAAGAAGCCTTGAAGAAAAAATAAATGGTGTGACTATAATTGGTGTTGATGTATACCTGGAGAAGGTTGTTAAGGAACCTGCTAGTATAGACTGTTTCAAGGAACAAGTTATTGGCAAGAAGATAGAAAGACTAGACAGAAGAGGAAAATATCTCTTGTTACACTTATCAGATGGATACATTATAGTAATCCATTTGCGCATGACTGGACGATTATTGTATGCTGCCCAATATGAAGATGTAACAAAGCATACCCATCTCATATTTCAGGTTAGCAATAACTATCATTTGCGGTTTGTGGATATTAGACAGTTTGGTACAATTTACCTCTTAAAAGAAGACGAATTAGAAACTATTAAGGGTCTGGCTATACTTGGCCCTGAGCCTTTATCAGAGAATTTTACCAGGGAGTTCTTGAATGAAAGACTAAACAAAAAAACAAAAAAAATAAAGCAGGTCCTTCTGGATCAAGATGTGGTAGCTGGCTTGGGTAATATCTATGCAGATGAGGTCTTATTTGAATCAGGGATACTGCCCGATAGAAGGGCAAACACGCTTACAGAAGATGAAATAAACAGACTGTATCACAGCATTGTTAAAATAGTCAAGGAAGCCATTTGTCATAGAGGAACTAGTTTTAGGGACTATGTGGATGGTGAAGGGGAAAAGGGTGACCATCAAAAGTACCTGAAGGTCTATCAAAGGACGGATCAGCCCTGCAATCGCTGTCAATGCCACATTAAAAAGGAGAAAATTGCTGGCAGAAGTAGTCATTTTTGCCCTGGATGCCAGAACTAGATTATTTTTTTATGCATGCACTTTTAGCCTTCTGAAGCATATGATGTAATTATCATAATGCAGCACTGGAGGCGAAAGTTTTGGAAATATTATCTGTCATCTTGTTCTCATTGGCAGTTAGTGTTGATGGATTTGGTGTGGGTCTGGCATATGGTATGAGGAGTATCCGTATTTCCTTTATACCACTTCTGGTAATTTGCATAACATCTGCTGCGGCCATAACCATATCCATGTATCTTGGTACCCTTGTAGCGTCTTTATTCACACCCGAGACTGCTGGCAGACTAGGTGCTTTTATATTAATAGCAGTTGGCTTTTGGATTATTTTTGAGGCCTGGTCAAAATGGAAAAAAGTTAATGAACCTAATCTTAGCAAGAAAAAGGATCCGTGTTTAATGCGTTTTAGAATACCTGGTCTTGGCATTGCAATTCAAATATTAAAGGAGCCTGAAGAGGCTGACTTTGATAGATCTGGGAATATTAACCCTAAAGAGGCCTTGTTTTTAGGTTTTGCCCTTGCAATGGATGCCCTGGGAGCAGGTTTTGGAGCTGCTGTGGCGGGTTATCAGATGTATTTGATACCTATTTTTGTAGGAACTTTTAAGTTTATATTAGTTTTAACAGGCTTGTGGTTAGGTCAAAAGAGCTGTATAAGCAGTCTGGGAATAACTGGTTCCCTGCTGCCAGGCATAATTTTGATAACGTTAGGAATCTCACATTTCTAGGAGGCAGCATGAAAGTAATGGGTCTTACAGGTGGAATTGCCAGTGGAAAATCCACAGTAGCCTCAATTCTTTCAGAATTTGGGGCTACTATAATTGATGCAGATAAGGTTGCAAGGGAGGTAGTAGAGCCTGGGCAGCCTGCTTGGCATGATATACGCAAAGCATTTGGAGATGATATTTTGCTTGCCCATGGCAGTTTAAATAGACAGCGACTGGGAGAAATAATTTTTAATGATCCAACAAAAAGGCAGATGCTAAACTCCATTATGCATCCAAGAATCATTGAGGAATGCCAAAAAAGACTTGAACATTACAAACAAGCTGGTAAACAGGCAGTAATCCTTGAGGTTCCCCTGCTCATAGAAACAGGAATGGATGCCATGGTAGACGAGGTGTGGCTTGTAGTTGTTGATACTGAAACCCAAATAAACAGGCTAATTAAAAGAGATGGCCTGTCAAGGGGACAAGCACTAAAAAGAATAGAAGCCCAGATGCCCTTGGAGGAGAAGATTCCAAAGGCGGACATAATCATAGATGGCCAGTTGAAGATTAACGAATTAAGATCTTACCTGAAAACTTTATGGAATAATATTTTAGCAGTTGGAGTAGAGGTAAAGGAGAAGGGCTAGAAAATGTAATGAGGGGAATGAACTGATAATTGGGATTTATTAAAAAGCTCTTATTTATAACTTTCATTTCAATAATATTTCTCTATATAGTGGTGCCCATTGGCCTTAAGCTGTGGTTTCCCTATTATCACCGGGAAACTATAGAATTTTACTCCAATCATTATGACCTTGACCCTCTTTTTGTGACCTCAATAATCAGGGTTGAGAGTAAATTTAATACCCTGGCCGAATCTGCTAAAGGCGCAAGGGGGCTGATGCAGATAATGCCGGAAACAGCAGAGTGGGTAAGTCAGCAGATAAATGTACCCTATGATGTGCAAAAACTTTATGAACCTGATTATAATATCAGGCTTGGCTGCTGGTATTTGGCCAATTTAAGGCATGAATTTAATAATAACACTAACCTTATCCTGGCAGCCTATAATGGAGGAAGAGGCAATGTGAAAAAATGGATGGATACAGGTGTATGGCAGGGTGATGAAAGGGATATAGATAAAATACCATTTAAAGAAACGAGAGATTATGTGAGGCGAGTTAATGCTGTATATGAAGTGTACCAAAAACTTTATGGAAAATAGTAGTTAAAAAGAGGTTTTTAGAAAATTTTAACGAAAAATTATCTGATGTAAATAAACCTGGCCTATATGGTTGCAGATATTTTGTTAGGGAAGGTAGTGATGGATTTGCAAAGAAATGAAATAAATTCCCTGGAGCAGGTGAAAAATTTAAGAATAGATAAGGATAGGCCTTTTTTTTCAGCCCAACATGAGGAAATAGCTAATGGTGCAGTTACGGATATATACTTTATAAGAACTAATGAAATACTTAAGAAACAGGGTCTGTTGGATACAACAGTTACAGCTGAAGTATTCTCTAGAAGGGATGGGGTTTTGGCAGGCGTGGAAGAGGTTAAAAACCTTCTTAGTGGGAAAAACATTAAGGTTTGGGCTTTGAAAGAAGGGCATGTTTTTAAGGCTAAAGATGTGGTAATGAGAATCGAAGGAGCTTACGGGGAATTTGGAATACATGAGACTGCCCTCTTGGGAATACTTGCACATTCTAGTGGTTGGGCAACAGCTGCTCATGAAATCAAGCAAATTGTAAAAGAAAAACCATTTTTTTCTTTTGGTGCAAGACACGTTCACCCAAGTGTAGCTCCTGTTATGGACAGGGCTGCCCTTGTTGGGGGTGCCAGTGGTGCCAGCTGTATTTTAGGTGCCAAGCTTTTCGGTATTGAACCAGTCGGAACAGCTCCCCACGCACTTTTTTTGATTATTGGAGATACAGTGGAGGCGGCTCAAGCCTATGACAAGCATATGCCAGAGGATGCATTGCGCTTGATGCTGGTTGACACATTTAAAGACGAGGCCGAGGAGGCCTTAAGGGTTGCCAGTTCTTTAAAAGAAAGGCTTTATGGAATTAGACTTGACACACCTAGTGAGCGGGGAGGTGTAAGGCCCGAGCTCATAAAGGAAGTGCGTGCAAGGTTAGATCAAGCAGGTTTTCAGCATGTAAAGATTTTTGTTTCAGGAGGATTAACTCCAGAAAAGATAGAGAAACATATTGAGGCTGGAGCCGACGCTTTTGGAGTTGGAAGCTACATTTCAGGAAGACCGCCAATTGATATGACCATGGATATTAAAGAAATTAACGGAATGGCTGTGGCTAAAAGAGGAAGAATACCTGGAAGAACTGCAGTAGAAGGACTTGAAAGAATTATATAAAAATGCTTTTAATTTGTTTAGTATATGATTTTATACAGGGCAAAAACTATAGTTAATATGAGTAACCCTGAAATGGGGGATGAAATGATTGACTTGAGATATCATATAGCTACAGTTGCTGCCCTTTTTCTTGCTCTGGGCCTTGGAATATTTATTGGAAGCACTGTGATAAGTGATGGTATTTTGATTAAAGAGCAGGAACAATTAATTGTCCGCCTTGAAAAGGAATTTGATAAGCTAAGAGATGATAATCGTTCTTTAAAAGCAAATGTAACAAGTCTGCAAGAAAGCTTAAATGCATATGACGAATTAGGCAAGGAAATTTTTCCGATACTAGCCCAAAACAAGTTAGCTAGAAAAAGTATTGGCCTTATTATAACAAACCCAGACTTTAACCCAGAAGGGTTTATTGAGGTGTTGATGGAGGCTGGTGTGGAAAAAGTACACCAGGTACGTATTGCAAAAGAATTTTTTCTCCAGGATCAAAGTGAAAATCTAGTTCCTGATATTATTACTATTATTGCAGGGTTTCTTGTTACTCCAGGACAGGAGAAAGTGACAGAAGAACCAGCGGGATCAAAATTTATTAGTGGTAGTTTTACAAGTCCAGTTGACTATCTGTTAATTATTGGAGGCCAGAAAATAAATACTGGTTTAGATTATGCAAAACTATTGGATCTACCCCTGGCAAAGGAACTCATGAAATTAGAAATACCGATTATTGGTGTTCAACCCAAAGATGTTGAATTTAGTTATATTCCTACTTACAAAGCTTTAGGAATACCTACAGTTGAAGACCTGGATACATTTACAGGCAAGGTCAAGCTAATTCAGCTTTTGGAGCAATAAGTTTTATCAATGGTTTTTATCATTTACATGCTAAAAATAATCTGTTATAATACATTTTGAGCAATGCGAGAGTGCTGGAATCGGCAGACAGGCATGTTTGAGGGGCATGTGTTCATTAGGGCGTGCGGGTTCAAGTCCCGCCTCTCGCACCATAATTTGATAAAATCCATGTATATTAAGGTCTTGCGAAATTGGTGATTGTAATTTATCACCAAATACATGCAGGATTTTTTATTTTGGGCTTGTCTAGGAAAAAACATTATTCCAGTAGGCAGCAGTAGGCAAAGGCAAAAAACCCTCTTAACCCCACTTTTACGTAGTCCATTAAAACATCACCCTTTAATAGTTTATCCAATTAGTGTCTAGAAAATCGTCACATGTCTAAAGATTAGACAAATTTAAAATGTATTTGAACTATAAATGTCAGAATTATCAATGCCATGATCCTGGTATAAATTTTGCATAATATAAATCTTTAGCACATTTATTTTGCCGTTGATAATAAAGAGGGGGAGTTAAGATGAGTAATGTGGCTAGAAAAGTAGTATTAACTGTAGCGGAAAACAAGCTTGTAACAAATTTCGTAAATAAGTACGGACTCACTCTTGGAGCTAGCCGTTTCGTTGCTGGAGAAAAATTAGAGGATGCCATAAAAGCTGTAAAACAGCTTAATGCTAAAGGCATATGTGCTACTCTAGATCATTTAGGTGAAAGCTGTCATGATGAAAGAGTGGCTGCAGAGGGCACAAGGGAGGCAATCAGGATACTTGAAGCTATTCATGAAAATGGAGTGGACAGCAACCTTTCAGTTAAATTGACACAATTGGGTTTAGATATTGATTATAATTTCTGCCTCAGCAACATGATGGAGATAGTTGGCAAAGCAAATGAGCTTAATAATTTTGTGAGAATTGACATGGAGGATTCTTCAAAAGTAGATGCTACTATAGCCATCTTTAGGGCATTGAAGGAAAAATACCCACAAAATGTTGGTTTAGCACTTCAATCTTATTTATATAGGACTGAAAAGGATATGGATAGCCTTGCTGATTTAAAGCCAAGCTATAGACTGATGAAGGGTGCATACAAGGAGCCAAAAGAAGTTGCATACCCCAGGAAGAAGGATGTGGATGATAATCTAATAAAAATCATTAAGAAGCATTTAGACGCAGGATTTTATACAGCAGTTGCTTCCCATGATGAAAAGATAATTAATGCTACAAAAGCCTATGTTAAGGAGAAAAATATTCCTAAATCCCAATATGAGTTTCAAATGCTTTACGGCATCTGTTCCAGTCTCCAGGAACAGCTTGTGAAGGAAGGACATAAGGTTCGCTGCTACGTTCCCTATGGAACTGACTGGTATCCATATTTCTCGCGAAGATTAGCTGAAAGACCAGCAAATATTCTTTTTATTTTAAAGAACCTTCTCAAAAAATAACAGTGGTATATATTTCCTATTGCGGGTATAATAATAAGATGTAAAACCCATTAGGAGGATTGCTATGTTTAGAAGAACCATAGAATTAAAAGGTCATATTGTTGACAGCAAGGTATTGCCCACAGTTTTTGAAGAGGTTGAAAAGTTAGGCGGAGAGATTTTTATTGAACATAGCGTTATCGGCAAAAAAAAGGAAGACTATAGTTATTTAATTATGGAAGTTAGTGCCCAGTCCCAAGAAATTCTGAATGATGTGCTTAATGTTGTTGAAAAACTAGGAGCAAATGTCCTGAATGAATCAAAGGTGGTCCTTGAACCTGCTCCCAGAGATGGTGTTTTTCCTGAAGGGTTTTATTCTTCAACAAACCTGCCAACCTTTGTCTGGCATAACGACAACTGGATTAAGGTGGAAAATATGGAAATGGATTGTGCTATTGTTTTAGAAGAGAGTTCTGTTCCCAGGGCCTTTTGTGTACCCATCAGCAGGGTGAAGAAGGATCAATTAATAGTAGTGGGCAAAACAGGTGTAAAGGTTTTGGCCATAGATGTAAATGCAGATAAGGAAGTATTTAGCTTTATGGGCAGCGAGGTTAGCAGCGAAAAGCCCAAAAACCTGGTTATCAAGGATATTGCTTTGCAAATGGAAAGCATAAAAAGAAGAAACGGTAAAATCCTTTTTGTACTTGGGCCTGCTGTGATTCATACAGGTGCAGGAGTTTGGGTTGAAAAGCTTATTGAAAATAATTATTTGGATATTATTTTTGCAGGAAATGCTGTTGCAACCCATGATGTGGAAAATGCATTTTTTGGGACATCCCTTGGAATATGCTTAAAGTCTGGAAAATGCATACATGAAGGCCATTCCCATCATTTAAGGGCTATCAACAGAATTAGGGCAGCAGGAAGCATGGAGGAAGCGGTTAGCAGGGGAATTCTTACAAGGGGACTTATGTACACAATGATAAAGCATAAGACTCAATACGTCCTTGCCGGTTCCATAAGAGATGATGGTCCAATGCCAGAGGTAATTACTGACGTTATTAAAGCTCAGGAAGCAATGAGGTCAAAGCTAGATGGCGTGGAAATGGTTATTATGCTTTCTAGCATGCTTCATGCAATAGCTACAGGAAATATTCTCCCAGCTTCCATAAAAACTATTTGCGTTGATATTAACCCTGCTGTA
This sequence comes from Clostridia bacterium, assembly GCA_018333845.1. Taxonomy (GTDB): domain Bacteria; phylum Bacillota; class DSM-16504; order Desulfitibacterales; family Desulfitibacteraceae; genus Desulfitibacter. The sequence goes on from JAGXSK010000393.1 coordinate 7,737, forward strand.
GTAACAAAGCTTGCTGACAGGGGAAGCTTGCAAACTGTTGGTCTGGTTAGTGATGTTGAATGGTTCTTGCGCCAATTAACTGAACACCTGGGGATAGATACTAAGAATTAGCATATTATAAAAAGCAGATTTTTGTTTAATCAAAAGAAAAAATCAGTATAATAATTATAAAAGCGGTTTTCTCTATGCTAAATGGGGTTAGTCGCTTTTTCTTATCCTATTTTTAGGCCCCAAAGTCAATTAATTTACTGTTAGCACTAATAATACTAATAAAGCTGTTTTTTTAAAAAAATAGAAGGGAGATATTAAGGTGGAGGTCTTTAAGCCCAAAAGGGTGCTGTTTGAACAAAAATCCATTGATTACCCCCTTGGGGAGAAACTATACGAAAAATTTAGAAGGAACCCTGATGTTATTGTAAAGATCATAGGATCTCACAACAGGGTCATGGGTATACCAGGCAAGAATCCGCAAGAAGGTTTTAGAGAGGCGAAGCAAACCCTGGTGGTTGGTGTTAGAAAAGGCGGGGAATTCCAAACCTGCAAGCCTTCAGCACATTATCAACTGCCATTATCAACCAGCTGCCCTGGCATGTGTGAGTACTGTTATCTGCACACTACCCTTGGGAAAAAACCTTATTTAAGGATTTATGTTAACATTCATGAGATCCTTGCTAAAGCCAGGGAATACATAAATGAAAGACTACCTGAAATAACAGTATTTGAGGGAGCGGCTACTTCAGATCCTCTGGCTTTAGAACATTTAACTGGCAATCTAGAAGAAAGCATTAAGTTTTTTGCCAGCCAATCCCATGGAAGGTTCAGATTTGTAACAAAATACACCAATGTTGATTCACTGTTAAACATAACCCATGGAGGCAATACTCGCTTTCGTTTCAGTATAAACACACCTTTTGTAATAACCAAATACGAGCATAATACTCCTGCCTTGGATGATCGTCTGGAAGCAGCCAGGAAAGTAGCAGCTGCAGGATACCCTCTAGGTTTTATTATAGGGCCGGTCATAGTATATGAAGGTTGGGAGGTTGATTATAAAACACTGTTCCTAAACTTACAGAGTGGTTTAGCCAGGGTGGCTAAGGAACCCCTAACCTTTGAAATAATAACCCATCGCTATACAGCAAGGGCCAAGAAAAACATAATGGATATTTTTCCAAAAAACAATCTCCCCATGGATGACTCACAGCGCCAGCTAAAATATGGCCAGTTTGGCTATACAAAATACTTATATTCCAAGGAAGAAATGAAAAACATTAATCAAATTTTTGAAGGCTTGGTAGAGAAATATTTACCAAACAGCAAGATAGAATACTTTGTATAGAAAAACAACTTACCCCCCAACTTGGCAAGCTGCTTTATATGATGGAACCTGCTAATAAAGGGTAAAAGGTAAAAAGCATTAAAGAATCGTAATGTTTTAGATGAAGGAGTAGAAGGATTTATGTAGAAATGTAGTTTAAAAACAGTTCAATAAAAAGAACAGAAAGTAGGTTTAATATGACACAAGTAATTTCATTTGTTGGCAGGTCCAACGTGGGTAAAACAACCCATTTAGAGAAGGTTATAGCCGAAATTAAGAGACGGGGCTACAAATTAGCTACAATCAAACATGATGTACATGGGTTTGACATTGATATACCCGGTAAGGACACCTGGAGACATGGCCAGGCCGGTGCAGATAGTGTTGTTATTTCATCACCTAATAAAATTGCTATAATTGAAAAAGTTTCAGAGGAGAAAAACCTGGATGAAATAGCACAAAAACTGCAAAATGTGGATATAATTATAACTGAAGGGTACAAAAGAGGTAATAAGCCCAAGGTTGAGATAGTTAGAAGAGAAAGATCAGCACAGCCTATATGTGAGCCCAGGGAATTATTTGCTTTAGTTACAGATTGTGACATTAACATGGATGTCCCCAAATTTGGTTTTCACCAGGTAGCAGAGCTGGTGGATCTAATTGAAGAAAAGTTCATAAAGAAACAAGACTTTGTCTAAAGATGACAAGGTCTTTTTTATTCTCGCCCCTTTTTGTCGATATTCATAAACTTACTTTAATAAAAGAAGAATTTATGGAACTTTAAAAAATTTTAGGTGTTTTTAATTAATAATGTAGAAAAAATAGCAAAAGAAGGAAATAAAAACCATACAAAGAATACACTAGTAGTGGTTTAAATATTATATCTGGTTTGGAGGCATACCATGGATTTTCTTAAAACCCTTATTATTGCAGGAAGCATGCTGATTTATCTAAGCTTTGCCCCTATTACTGCTGAACATTTTACTTTAAGCTGCCAAAGCAATAATCACTATGAGCATAGGGACCATGAAACCTGGTGGGAAGAATACCATAAACTGCCCAAAGAAAGGGGGGCTTTAGCTGACAGGGTTACCCAGGCCCTGGAATATAGTGGATGGCTTAACGAACCATTAGAAAATGTTGTTATTAAACTTGAAGAATTTTATGGAGAGCCTTTGTTAAGTGAAATTATTAAATCTGTATCTGAATTTAGAGAAAACCCAACTGACTGGCATTATTCATATAAGGTAGATAATGTGTACTTACTGCAAAAACATGGTGAAAAAACATATTTAATTGTTGAGGTACTGGAACTACTAAATGATGAAACAATTGATAAGGCCCTTGCAATAATTATCATTAATAATGATGCTAAGATAATTGACCAGGATTTCAGGTGGGGGTATTAACCAGTATTTCTTTAAAAAAATCACAGAAGTCTTGTCAATTTCAACATGTTATTTTATACTTAATGTTGCTGGACATAAAGTAATTCTTCATTGCATTCAACTATTTTAGTATAGCAAATGTAAAAAACATAAAAATATTGTACAAAAGGGAGGAAACTTTAAATGCCAACTTACGAGTATAAATGTGAAAAATGTGGTGTTTTTGAAAAAGTGCAGCCAATTACTGAAACCCCTTTAATCAGCTGTCCTGAATGTGAAGGTAAAGTTCAAAGACTTATCAGTAAAAATGTGCATGTAGTATATAAGGGCGGTGGTTTCTACACCACTGACAATCGCAGCCCAGATTATAAGTGTTCTGATGGTAAATGCTCTGATGGTAAATGTTCAAATGACTCCGGCAGCAAGGCCAGCTAAGCTGCCTTTTTTCATATACTCTTTAATTTTAAGGAAAGGTAACTATGGGTCGAGAATTAAAGGAGTTTTTAATTAATAAAATAGCTGCAGGGCCTTTGCGATTTTATGATTTTATGCAATATGCGTTGTATCATCCTTGTTGGGGATACTATGTAAAGGATAAAGTTAAAATAGGGAAGGAAGGGGATTTCTATACTAGTCCCCATGTACATAGCGCCTTTGGACATTGCATAGCAGATCAACTTCACGAGATGTGGACAATCTGCCATAAACCCAGGGACTTTTACTTGGTTGAGGCGGGGCCCGGGACAGGTTTACTAGCAAGTGATATCCTGGAGTACTGTCAAAAGCATGAAGATTTCTTTACAGCAATTAAATATGTATTATTGGAAATCAGCCCTTATATGATTGAGATTCAAAAGAATAAACTGGAGAAATATGCTGCCAAATGCATATGGATAAAGTCCATTGCCAGCCTGAACAGCTTTACAGGAGTAGCTTTTGCCAATGAGTTGTTAGATGCTTTTCCTGTACATAAGGTCATAAAAACAGGTGATGAATTAAAAGAAGTCTATATCAACTACCAAGATGGCTCTTTTTATGAGGCTCCTGGTGAAATATCTACCCATGATATTATGGTCTATATTAATGAATTAAATATTGAACTAAAAGACGGGCAAGAATTAGAGATAAATTTAGAAGCCAAAGAATGGTTGAAAGAGCTGGCTTCAAAGCTGGATAAGGGCTTTGTGATAACAATTGATTATGGCTACAAGACAAGCGAATTAGATGAACCCTTCAGGTTTAAGGGTACATTAATGAGCTATTCCAACCATACAAGCACTGATGATGTTCTGGAGAAACCGGGAGAGCAGGATATAACCTCCCATGTGAACTTTTCTGCCCTAAAGCATTTTGGGGAAAAGGCCGGATTACAAACTGCAGGGTACACCTCCCAGATGAGATTTCTAATTAACTTAGGCATAGCTGATAAAATGACTCTAGGACCTAATGCAGAGGGTGTAAAAAACTCATTGGCATTAAAAAGACTTATCTTGCCTGATGGCATGGGTGAGAGGTTTAAGGTTTTGGTACAGTATAAAGGTCTGGAAGTAACAAAATTAAAAGGTTTAAGCGGTTTTTTTGATACCCTTAAAATATAAAACATGAAATAAAGGAGGATAATTTTCAATGGAAGGAATTTGGTTTACAGAAAAACAACTGCCAGGATTAGCTGTTTCTTGTCTAGTAAAGAAAATATTGCACCACGAAAAAAGTGAGTATCAAGATGTGAAGGTTGTTGAAACTGATACCTTTGGTACAATGCTGCTTCTTGATAACGTTATACAAACTAATGTAAGAGATGAGTTTATCTATCATGAAATGATTAGCTTTCCAGCACTTAATACCCATCCAAACCCTGAAAACGTGCTGGTCATAGGTGGAGGAGATGGAGGAACCATTAGAGAGGTGGCTAAACATCCCAGAGTTAAAAAAGCTACTCTGGTAGAAATTGATGAAGTAGTGGTAGAGGTGAGTAAAAAATATTTACCAACAATTGCTGTTGGATTAGAAGACCCTAAGGTTGAAGTTAAGATTGATGATGGCGTTAAACATGTAAAGGACAACAAGAATACATATGATGTGATCCTGGTTGATTCCACAGATCCAATTGGGCCGGCGGTTGGCCTATTTGCAAAGGAATTCTATATTGATGTATTTAATGCATTAAAGGAAGATGGGATTTTTGTTGCCCAAACTGCTTCACCTGTATTTCATGGTGAAATGATTAAGAGAATCCATAAGGATTTAGGTGAAATCTTCCCGATTAAAGACCTTTATGTTGCCACAATACCTACATATCCTGGTGGATACTGGTGCTTCACCATGGGCAGCAAAAAGCATCGCCCAAGAGAGGTTGCAAAGGAAAGTATTGCAGCACCCAACACCAGGTACTACAGTCCAGATGTTCATTTTGGAGCCCTTGCACTTCCTCCCTTTGTTGAAGAATTAGTAAGGTAGCAGGTAAATATAAATGGAGAATATTTTTTACAAAACCGGACAATTTTTAGGCGCAGCTTCTGAATATGATGGAGCCAGGGCTGTCATCTATGGTGCTCCCATGGATTTTACTGTCTCCTTTAGGCCCGGCACTCGCTTTGGCCCTGAGAAAATAAGAAGTGTTTCTATTGTATTGGAGGAATATAGTCCATATCAGGACAGGCATCTGGAAGAGGTAGCCTTTTATGATGCAGGTGACCTTGCATTGCCCTTTGGCAACGTTGACAAGAGTTTGCAGATGATAT
>JAGXSK010000394.1 GCA_018333845.1 Clostridia bacterium
ATGGTGTTAAGAAATCAACTGGAGGATTTCTGGAGAAAGGAACATAAAAAATGGGGTTATCAAGAAATTAAAAGTCCAATTATTCTTAACAAAGTTCTTTGGGAAAAATCAGGTCATTGGGAGCACTATAGAGAAAACATGTATTATACAAACATTGATGAAAACGATTTTTGTGTTAAGCCCATGAACTGTCCAGGCGCAATGCTTGTTTATAAATCAGATCAGCACAGCTATAGAGAATTTCCTATTAGATTAGCTGAAATGGGGTTGGTCCATCGGCATGAAAAGTCAGGTGTGCTCCATGGATTAATGAGGGTAAGAGCATTCACGCAGGATGATGCTCACATCTTTATGCTACCATCCCAGATTACATCAGAAATAAAAAATGTTATTGATCTGGTTGACTATTTCTATAAAACATTTGGTTTCAATTATTCAGTAGAATTATCAACAAAGCCCGAGAAGGCAATGGGTTCAGATGAAATCTGGGATAAGGCCATTAGTTCACTAAAACAGGCATTAGAGGAAAAGGGAATCAATTATAAAATCAATGAAGGAGATGGCGCTTTTTATGGCCCCAAGATTGATTTTCATTTAAAGGATTCCATTGGGAGGACATGGCAATGTGGTACAATACAGCTTGACTTTTTAATGCCGGAAAAATTCGATCTATACTATATTGGTGAAGATGGTGGTAAGCATAGGCCTGTTGTAATCCATAGGGTTGTATTCGGTAGCATTGAAAGGTTTATTGGAATTCTAATTGAGCACTATGCAGGAGCTTTTCCCTTATGGTTAGCTCCTGTGCAGGTGAAACTATTGCCAATTAGTGAATCCCATGGTGACTATGCAGCTATGGCATTAAAGAAATTGGATAATAATGGTATTCGCGCAGAGATAGATTATAGAAACGAAAAGATTGGTTATAAAATTAGGGAGGCTCAAATGCAAAAAATACCGTATATGTTGGTCATTGGTGATAAGGAGATAGAAAATCGAGAAGTATCTGTTAGAAAAAGAGGTGCTGGTGATTTAGGAGCACAATCATTAGAACATTTTATTGAGGAAATTGTTAAAGAAAGCCAGATGCCAAAAAGCACCAAATAAAGCACCAAATAACTCATGATAATATTTGACAGTTTGTTATAGAACATGATATAATTCATAATTAGAGAATTAAATATGCATTCATATTTAAGAAGGGGCCCGAAGCTTCTCACCTTATGGCGCTAGTGCTTTTAAGGTTGCACTCAGTATATTCAGCTATATATGATGAATAAGTACTGTTTACGCATTTTAACGGGCACATTGTGTCCGTTTTTTTGTAATTGCTTGTGGGCACATATTTATGGAGGTGACAAAATATTAGTAAAGAATTAAGGATTAATGAGGCTATTCGCACAAAGGAAATTCGCCTTATTAGCGAGACCGGAGAACAATTGGGGATAATGTCTCCTAAAGAGGGGCTGCAGATTGCCATGGAAAAGGGATTGGATTTAGTGGAAGTTTCACCAGCTGCTAAGCCGCCCGTGTGTCGTATCATGGATTATGGCAAGTATATGTTTGAGCTAAGCAAAAAAGAAAGAGAATCCCGCAAGAAACAAAAAACTGTAAATGTTAAAGAAATTAAATTTAGAGTAGGTATTGAAGAACATGATTTTCAAACGAAAGCCAGAAATGCAGCAAAATTCATTAAAAATGGCGATAAGGTTAAAGTGACAGTCATGTTCAGAGGGAGAGAGATTACCCATTCTGAATTAGGGAAGGCTATATGTCTTAAGCTGGCCAAACAATTGGAAGACATAGCAAATATTGAGAAACCTCCGAAGGTAGAAGGAAAAAATATGACAATGATTTTAGTTTCCAAGACAGATTAAATAGATTAAAGGAGGAAGCAAAATGCCTAAAATGAAAACCCATAGGGGTGCAGCTAAAAGATTTAAACGCACTGCATCTGGTAAACTAAAGAGATCACATGCTTTTACAAGCCATATATTAGGTAAAAAAACAGCAAAGAGAAAAAGACAATTACGTAAAAGTACTCTAGTTAGTGCAGGAGATGCAAGAAGAATGGAACAACTTATTCCTAGATAATTTAGCAAAGGAGGACTATATATGGCAAGGGTTAAAAGGGGTGTAACTGCCCGTAAAAGACATAAAAAAATTCTTAAACTAGCAAAAGGTTATTATGGCGCAAAATCAAAGATTTTTAGACCTGCAAATCAACAGGTATTAAAATCTTTATCATATGCTTACGCCCATCGTAAGAAAAGAAAGGGCGATTTTAGAAAACTGTGGATTTCCAGAATTAACGCAGCAGCAAGAGTTAATGGAATGTCTTATAACCGCTTCATTAGAGGATTAAAAAATGCTGGTATTGATATTAACAGAAAACTGCTAGCTGAACTAGCAGTTACTGATGCCAACGCATTTGCAAAGCTAGCTAATATTGCAAAAGAAAATAACTAACACTAGTAAGACGACTTTCCATAAGGTCGTCTTACTTAATAATAGAGGAGTTATTTATAAATGCACATTATTAAAGATATAACTTCTAAAGACAACCCAATATTTAAATTAATTAAGACTTTAAACAAGAAAAAAGGCAGGGATGAAAATGGTTTATACTTGATAGAAGGGCTAAAGCTGTTAGAAGAAGCTATTAACCATGGAGTAGAGCTCCAGTACCTGGTTATAAATGAGAATACCAATCTTCTGCCAAAGGGAAATCTAGACTGCCAGATCTTAAGAGTAACTAACAACATGTTTAGGGACCTATCAGATACTGTTACCCCCCAGGGAATTATTGGGCTAGCCAGACAAACTGACCCTTCACTTGGGGACTTAACACTTTCACCAAATCCTTTAATAATTGTTTTAAGTGAAATACAAGATCCTGGAAATCTTGGAACTATTATTAGGACTGCTGCTGCTGCAAGGGCTACAGCAGTTGTGCTTACAAAAGGAACTGTAGATTTATATAACCCTAAGGTCATAAGGTCTACAATGGGTGCAGCTTTTCAAATACCTATAATCTGTGGGCTAGGTGATGAAGAAGTCATTAATTGGCTTGACAAGAATAATATCAATATATTAGTGGCTGATGTAAATGCTAGACAGTATTACTTCGCTGTTAACCTGAAAGGGGCAGTTGCTCTAGTTATCGGCAATGAAAACAGGGGGCCTTCTTCGAAATGGAAAAGTGCAGCTGGGGACAAAATAAAAATCCCCATCCTTGGTGATACAGAATCTCTTAATGCATCAGTAGCTGCTGGAATATTAATTTATGATGTTATTCGTCAAAGACTTAATGAAATCTAAGCACCTTCCTTGATTATAATTTTGGAGAATGATATAATACACATGAAATCCAAAAATGGAAAGGTTGGTGTATGCCCTGTGTTTCTACCTGCTGAAGTTTTTTGGAGAATTTTTGAAAAAACCGGATCAATTCGAGCTTATATCTTATATAAAAAGTTAATTGTACAGTAGAATAACAGGGTAGAAAATAGCTGAGATTGGGACAAGTAATTATTTTTTTGCTCTTCAGGGAGGTGGGGCCATGGACTGAAAGCTCTACTAGTAACAAAAAATAATGAAATTCACCCAGGAGCTGCCTTTTTGAAACATGAATAGGGAAGGCCGGTGTAATATTACCGTTATCAAACAGGAGATAATCTATGATTACGTTGTATTCATGGATTAATTAGGGTGGTACCGCGAAATATGCTTTCGTCCCTTTGGGGGAGAAGGCATTTTATTTTTGCAAATAATACATATAGCAGGGGGTTAAGTAGTATATGATAGACAAACTAAACGCCATTAAGGAGCAAGCATTTGATGAAATAAGAGCTTGTAAAGATTTGCCCGGCCTGGAGAAGATCAAAATTAAATTTCTTGGGAAAAGGGGAGAGCTTACATCAGTATTGCGTGGCATGGGGCAGCTTTCCTCAGAGGAAAGGCCCAGGGTTGGCAAAATTGCAAATGAGGTGAGAGACAGCATCCAAGGACTCCTTGATGAAAAAATTGTTGCTCTGAAACAAAAAGATGCGGAAGATAAGCTAAAGAAAGAAAGGCTTGATGTAACACTTCCTGGATATAAAGTGGGATTAGGTTCCATACATCCCATTAGCCTGGTTTTAAGCGAAATAAGGGAGATTTTTGGTGGGTTAGGGTATTCTGTAGCTGAAGGTCCTGAAATAGAAAGTGACTACTATAACTTTGAAGCACTAAATCTACCCAAGGATCATCCAGCAAGGGATATGCAGGACTCCTTCTATATAACTCCAGAAGTATTGTTGAGAACCCATACATCGCCAGTTCAGGTAAGGGTAATGGAAAAACTAGCCCCAAAAGTGCCAGTGAGGATAATTGCACCTGGAAAAGTTTATCGAAGGGACGATGATGCTACTCATTCACCAATGTTTCATCAGGTTGAGGGGTTATTAATTGATAGAGAGGTGACTTTAGGGGATTTAAAGGGTACCCTATTGGCCTTTGCAAAAGCCATGTTTGGAGAAAGGGTTGAGATTCGTTTGAGGCCCAGCTATTTTCCCTTTACAGAGCCAAGTGCTGAAGTTGATATTTCTTGTGTCATGTGTCATGGTTCTGGCTGCAGAGTTTGTTCTGGAACAGGCTGGTTAGAGATACTTGGCAGCGGCATGGTACATCCAAGGGTATTGGAGATGTCAGGATATAATCCTCAAAAAGTAAGGGGATTTGCTTTTGGAATGGGCGTGGAAAGAATTTCTATGTTAAAATATGGTATTAATGATTTGCGTTTGTTTTTTGACAACGACATTAGATTTTTAAAACAGTTTAAATAGGAGGAATTTGGTGTGAGAGTTTCTTTAAATTGGATAAGGGAATATGTGGACATTAATACAAGCCCTGAAGAACTGGCGGAATCCTTAACACGGGCTGGTATTGCAGTTGATACAATAGAGTATTTGGGAAATGAGATATCAGAAATATTCGTAGGACTAGTAAAGGAAGTCAAACAGCACCCAAATGCTGACAAACTTTCACTTTGTACAGTTGATGTAAATGAACAATTTAAGGATTTACAAATTGTTTGTGGGGCACCTAACGTTAGAAAAGGTCAAAAGGTAGTGGTAGCACTACCGGGTGCAAGTCTACTCAGGGGTATTAAAATACGCAAAACAAAAATCAGGGGAATTGAATCCCAGGGAATGATTTGTTCAGGTCAAGAATTGGGAATAGATGAAAATCTCATACCGGAAAACCAAAGAGATGGCATATTAGTTTTAGATGAAGTTGTTCCCATGGGAACTGATGCCAAAAAACTTTTAGGGTTAGATGATGTGATTCTTGTTCTAGATTTAACGCCAAACAGGTCAGACTGTTTAAGTATAATAAATGTAGCTAGAGAAGTAGGTGCAGTTACTGGAGGCAGGATTAAGTTTCCTGAAATTACAATGCCCCTTGATAGCAATATTAACAATACAGTATCAGTCCATATAATTGCTGAGGATTTGTGTGAAAGGTACGTGGCTAGGGTTGTCAAGGACATAAAAATATTGCCATCTCCCTTGTGGATGCAAAAAAGGCTCCAAGCATCAGGTGTCCGGCCGATAAATAATGTTGTAGATATTACCAACTATGTAATGCTGGAAATGGGTCAGCCGTTGCATGCCTTTGACCATGATCTGGTTGTCAAGCAAAAAATCATTGTAAGGCGTGCCAATAATGGAGAAATAATAAAAACACTGGATCAAAAGGACAGAAAACTGCATAATGAAATGCTTGTTATAGCAGATCCTGAAAAAGCAATTGCAATAGCTGGTGTTATGGGTGGTTATGATACAGAGGTTACAGATAGTACTACAAACCTGATCATTGAGTCAGCATATTTTCATCCAATAAATACAAGAAAAACATCCAGAGAGCTTAACCTAAGATCTGAAGCCTCTTTGCGTTTCGAAAAGGGTGTAGATAAGGAAAAAATTGATATTGCAGCCAATAGGGCATGTCAGCTGCTGGCAGAGTTAGCTGGTGGAAAGATTGTAAAGGATTATGTGGACAACTACCCAGTGAAACACTCTCCAACAACAATAGTTCTTAGGAGAAACAGGGTTAATGCAACCATTGGTGTAAACCTTTCAGTTAACGAAATACAAGAGCTTTTAGAAAAAATTGAATTTGGGGTAGAAATTACTAATGAAGATACAATGGTTATATCCATACCCAGCTATAGAGGTGATATTACGGGTGAAATTGACCTGATAGAAGAAATAGCTAGACTCTATGGCTTTGATAATATTCCAACAACAATGCCCTTTGGGACAATTGAGAGAGCTGTCAAGTCGAGGATTAACTTAATAGAGCAAATTGTAAGAAGTTCTCTTGTATCTTGTGGTTCCATGGAAGTCATAACTTACAGTTTCATTAATGAAAATGCATATGATAAACTAAGCATTCCTGAGGATCATATTTTAAGGAATTTTATAAAAATAGCCAATCCATTAAGCGAAGATGGAGCGGTAATGAGAACTACTCTTGTCTCCAACCTGATAGATGTTTATGTTAAGAATAAGAGTCGTCGAATAGAGGATGTTAACGTATTTGAGATAGGTAGGATATATACTCCTACTGGTGACTTATTGCCCAAGGAAACAAATATGTTGGGAGTGCTTATATCTGGCAAAATATGGAGGGGATGGAATTGGGGCACTCTTCCATTAGACTTTTACTATTTAAAAGGGATAACTGAACAAATAGCTGAAAGCCTTAACCTGCACTTTGAGTTTCTGCCAGAAGCAGGGATGGCATTTTTGCATCCTGGCAGGGCAGCCCGGATTAAAGTTCAGGAAATTCCAGTAGGTATTATTGGAGAATTACACCCTCTTGTAAAGGAAAACTATGAAATAGAAAGCCCAGTATATCTTTTAGAGATTGACCTTGATAAAATAGTTGATTTGTATGATGCTCATATTGATTATAAAGAAATAGGAAAATATCCTACGGTAGAAAGGGACTTGGCCATATTGCTTAAAGAAGATATTAATCTAAAAGAAGCTGAGAAGATTATTAAGGAATCAGGGGGAGATCTCTTAAAAAATTTTTATCTATTTGATGTTTATAGAGGAAAGCAGATACCCGAAGGATATAAAAGCCTGGCTTTTTCATTGATATATCAATCATTAGAGAAAACCTTAACAGATATAGAAGTAAATGAGGTTCATGAACGGATACAAAAGAATCTAGCTAAAGGGCTTGGAGCACAACTCAGGTAATTTTTCCTTTAATAATTTCTAAATAAATGGTAATATTATGCTAAGTATAGTAGAAATTTGTAAAAAGAGGTGGCATAATGACGGATAATGGGGAAAAAAACCGAGTAAGAGTTTCTATATTTGGGCAAGAATACACAGTAATAGGAGATAAATCTTCAGACTATATTGTTAAAGTTGCCGAAGAAGTAGATAGATTGATGAAAAAGATTCACCAAAACAATCCTCATATGCCACAAACAAAGATTGCAGTGCTAACAGCTCTTAATCTTGCAGATGAATTGACTAAAACTATAGAAGACTACAAATGGCTTCTGGAAGTAATTGAAGATGAAAAGAAAAAGTAACAGAATAACCTGGGAGTTTAACACTGGGTTATTCTAAAAATGGTGATAATTAAATGGCAAATCATAGCATTCCTGAAGATATTTTACAGTTACTGAAAACATCTGGTATAGGAACAAAAACAATGCCTCAAATCTCTTGATGATATTGAACTGGTTATTAAAACTGCAAAGAGGGGTTTGCTCACCAAACAATCTGTTATAAATACATTGGTCAAAAGAGGATCTTGAAAAATGGCTCAAGAAAAAGAAATAAGTAAAAATTTTTTTTCACATGACACTAAAACTGTAGCAAAGGATTTACTAGGATGTCTGTTAATCCATAATTCTTCCAAAGGTTTAGTTGGAGGATATATAGTTGAAACTGAAGCCTATCTGGGATATAAAGACCTTGCGTGTCATTCGTGCAGAGGTAGAACAAAAAGAAACGAAGTAATGTTTCTTGGACCAGGTCTAGTTTACGTATATTTGATATATGGATTATACTATTGTTTAAATTTCACTAGTGACTCTGAAGATAAGCCCGAGGCTGTTTTGATTAGAGCATTAGAACCTGTTACTGGAATAGAAATCATGCAAAATAACCGGAATAGAATGGAGCTTAAAGAGCTTTGTAATGGGCCGGGCAAACTAGCACAGGCCCTGGGAATTAACATGGAATTAAATGGAACCAGGGTTGGAGATAAAATAACTATATATAGGAGAACAAATGAATTAAACTATCATATAGTAACAACAACACGAATAGGCATATCCCAGGCTGCAGACTTACCTTTGCGTTTTTACATAAAAAATAATCAATTTATATCAAAAAAATAGAGGAGTTTGCCTATACCTAATAATATAAGAGGTGATTAAATTGAAACTAGGGGATATATATCAACTAGCAGTTAAATTGGGCATGGAAAATGATCCCAGAGATAAGGAAATGGTTGAAAGGACATTGAGGTTGGCAAAAGAAGAATTTCAAGAGCTTAAAGAGGAAAAGAAAAAGGAGTTTGATCAGGATAAGCTTGATAATCCATATGCTGATACCCGAATCCTTGCAGGTAAAAAAGATCAGGAAATCAATGGAATCCTTGCAGGTATCGATATGGAGGTAGGAGAAATTTTGCTTGCTGATAGACTAAGAGAAAAGGGACAGGTTATTGATCTCATTTTATCACACCATCCTGAAGGCAAAGCCCTGGCTAGACTATCAGAGGTTATGAAACTTCAAGAAGATTTATTAAGTAAATGGGGTCTTCCAATTTCTGTAGCAGAAGGCATTATGACAAAAAGAATTAAAGAGGTTGATCAGGGTCTATGGCCAATTAACCATAACAGGGTCGTGGATGCTGCAAAACTTTTAGGTTTTGCATTTATGAGTACCCATACCCCAACAGACAATCTGGTAACAACCTTTCTTCAAAAGTACATAGATGAAAAAAAACCAGAAACTCTTAAGGATGTAGTTGAAGCAATTAAGGTAATTCCTGAGTTTTCACAGGCCCTGGAAACAAATGCAGGACCTAAAATATTACTTGGAACTGAAAAAAGAAGAACAGGAAAAATAGTTGTAGACATGACAGGAGGTACAAGTGGGTCAGAGGAAGCATATGCAAAACTAAGTCAAGCTGGAATAAGCACATTAATAGTCATGCACATGGGGGAAAAGCATCGCAAGCTAGCTGAAGAAAACAACATAAATGTAATTGTAGCAGGTCATATGGCAAGCGATTCTCTGGGAATGAATCTTCTTCTTGATAAACTTGAAGTAAGGGGAATAGAGATTTTTACTTGCTCGGGATTGATAAGAGTAAGTAGAAATTAGAAAACATCAGCGGCATATAAGCCGCTGTTTCCATGCACACTATTAAACAAAGTTGACAAATGTGAAGGTGATTTTAAAATGTTGAGAAATGTAGAGATTCTAGCACCTGCCGGTGGGGCTGAAGCCCTGTTGGCAGGAGTTGAAAATGGAGCTGATGCTGTTTACCTGGGAGGGCATCTTTTTAATGCCCGGCAGTATGCTTCAAACTTTTCAAATGAAGACCTTAAAAAAGCGGTTGCCTATTGTCATACAAAGGGGGTCAAGGTTTACGTCACTGTCAATACCCTTGTATTTAATAATGAGTTAGAAGAAGTAATGGATTATTTATACTTTTTATATTCAATTGGAGTGGATGCAGTAATTGTCCAGGATTTAGGATTGTTGCTTATTATTAAAGAAATCTTGCCAGGTTTACCTGTCCACGCAAGCACACAGATGACAATACATAATGAATTTGGAGCCAATTATTTGCACACACGAGGTGTTGAGAGGGTAGTCCTTGCAAGAGAATTATCTATTAGTGATATTAGGGAAATTCATAAGAAAAGTGATATAGAACTAGAAATTTTTGTTCATGGGGCATTATGTATAAGCTATTCCGGACAATGCCTTTTCAGCAGCATGGTTGGTGGACGTAGTGGCAATAGGGGCAAATGTGCCCAGCCCTGCAGACTGCCATACAAGCTGGTAGAAACTAAAAACGGCAAAATTGTCAAGGAATTTCCAGCTCCAGGAGACTACCTATTAAGCACCCGTGACCTCAACACCATAAAAATATTGCCAGAAATGGTGGAGGCTGGAGCTGTTTCATTTAAATTTGAAGGTAGGATGAAAAGGCCAGAATACGTGGCAACTGTAATAAGAGTATACAGACAGGCTCTCGATAGGTATCTAAGTGATCCTAGCAATTATAGTGTTACCCAGGAAGAGCTTACCGCCCTGGAACAGATTTTTAACAGAGATTTTACACACGCATATTTGATTGACAAGCCAGGAGCAGATTTGATGGGCTATACCAAACCCAATAATAGGGGAATCTTTCTAGGTAGAGTTGTGGATGTAGAAAAAGGCCAAGCACTTGTAAAGCTTGAAGAAGATTTGTCCATTGGTGATGGAATACAAGTTTGGGTTTCAATAGGAGGCCGTAAAGGGGAAACTATAAATAATATAAAGATCAATGGGCAAAATGTTCAAAAAGCATCTAGAGGTTCAATAGTCAGTCTCAACTTACCCAGGGGCATAAGAAAAGGTGACAGAATCTTTAAAACATATGATTATAAGTTGATGGAGAAAGCAGAAAGTACCTATGCTCATGAACAGCCAAAAACAAAA
This sequence comes from Clostridia bacterium, assembly GCA_018333845.1. Classification (GTDB taxonomy): domain Bacteria; phylum Bacillota; class DSM-16504; order Desulfitibacterales; family Desulfitibacteraceae; genus Desulfitibacter. Next base: position 10,743 of record JAGXSK010000394.1, read on the forward strand.
TTAAATTTTATAGTAAAGGGGCAAATTGGAGAACCGTTAGAGGTTTATGCCCAGGATGAATTGGGTAATAGTGTTCAGGTAAAATCTCAAATAAAGTGTCAGAAAGCAGTAAAGCATTCTCTTGATGAAGAGGTGCTTGTTAAGCAGTTGGGTAGATTAGGAGATACTGATTATGAATTAGGGAGCCTTAAGCTGGAACTGAATGGTCAAATGATGCTTCCCTTAAGTGAGCTTAATAAAGTTAGAAGATTAATTGTAGAAAAACTAGAAGGACACAAACAAAAAAATGTTGTTGCCTTGACCTGCCAGGACTTTGTTGTAAAGAAAAAAGCTTTTTTAAGAACAATTCAGGAAGCTCAAAGGAAAAGCATGAAGAACAGGTCTAACCTCAATATTAAAGTTGGTGATTATAAATCCTTTAATACTGCTTTGTCATATAAAGTTAATAATGTTTTTATACCCTTGTTGCCTTTTAAGAATAAAGAATTTACAATAAAACAGGTCATAAAGTCTATTGAACAGGGAAAATCCCAGGGTGTAAAGGTTATACCCTACTTGCCAAGAATTGCTCATCCTCATATGATAAATGATATAATAGTGTCATTACAAGCTATATCCCAGATAAAACCAGAAGGTATTTTGGTGGGAAATTTGGGATTAATCCAGCTGGTGCAAGAGACTGCCCCGGAAACAGCTATATATGGAGATTATTCACTCAATATATTAAACTGGGCGTCAGCAAAATTTCTTTTGAGGGATAAGCTTGTTAGTCTATGCCTGTCACCTGAGTTGAACTTTACACAGTTAAAAAGTTTTCCTCGGGAAATCATGGAAGTATCAGAATGCCTGGTTCATGGATATTTACCATTAATAGTATCTCGCTATTGCCCGATTTTTGCCATAAATGGCGGGTGTAAAGGGTCGAAACATAAGGAATCTGCCTGCAAAAACATCCAGCTAGGCCTTAAGGATAGAAAAGGTTATGTCTTCCCGCTGGAAATGGACAGCAACTGCTTAATGTATCTTTATAACACAAATGTCCTATCAGTCATTGACAGCCTGTACAGGATGAAAGATTTAGGTATTGGCGCAATAAGGCTGGAAATGGAACGAGAAGGTCATAATATTGTTAGCAGGGTTCTTGAACTATATGAAGATGCTCTAACCAACAGCAGGGCAGATATGGTGGAAGCTATCAAGAAATTGTATCCTGGGGGAGTAACTAAAGGGCATTATTATAGAGGAGTGGAGTAGTGATAATGGAAGGCAGAAAGAGGGTTCTAGAAAAACTAGAATATAATAAAATAATTCAGCTTCTCGCAGATGAGGCAAGTTCCAACCTGGGGAAAGAGAGAATTCAACAGTTAAAGCCTTCATATAACATGGAAGACATTAGTATTCTATTACAGGAAACTAGTGAAGCTAGTGAAGTTTTAAGATTATATCCACAGTTTTCCATAGGCGGTTTTAGAAACATCAAGCCATATATAAAAAGAGCTTTGCTGGGATTAAGCTTAGAACCAGAAAATCTCTTGGAAATTGCCACATCAATTGGTAGTGGTGTAAAGGTTAAACGATTTTTTGAAAACCTGGATAAGAACTATCCATTACTTGCTAGACAGGTTCATAGGATAGAAAATTTGTCTGGGTTAAAAAATACTATTGAAAGAGCAATTACATCTGAAGGTACTATTGCTGATGATGCAAGTCCTAAATTAAAAGATATTAACAGGGCAATAGTAGATATAAAAGATAAAACAAAGAGCAAACTTCAGGGAATTATCCATTCAACTGCCATGCAGAAAAAGCTGCAAGAGCAGATAGTTACAATAAGAAATGGCAGATATGTTGTACCGGTTAAACAGGAATATGTGTCACAGGTCCCAGGCATGGTCCATGACCAATCAGCTAGTGGAGCTACTGTATTTATTGAGCCAATGATTGTAGTTGAACTTAACAACAAGCTAAAACAACTCATGCTCCAAAAAAAGGCTGAGGAAGAAAGGATATTAAGTGAACTCAGTCAAAAGGTAGCAGGGGAAGAACTGTCTTTGCATGAACTAGTTGAAGCGTTGACTAATTTAGATGTTTTTTTTGCCAAAGCGATCCTAGCCTATAAACTAAGGACAACCAGGCCAATTATCAATCAAAACAAATATATCAATTTAAAAAGAGCCAGACATCCATTAATAAGTAAAGAACAGGTCGTGCCAATAGACTTCTGGCTCAAGGATAACATTACAATGGTAGTTATTACTGGACCTAATACGGGTGGCAAGACAGTAACCATAAAAACCATAGGATTGTTAACCCTCATGGCTCAAAGTGGTCTTTTTATTCCTGCAGATGAAGGAAGTGAGATAACTCTGGTGGACAGTGTCTATGCTGACATTGGAGATGAACAGAGTCTTGAACAGTCTTTAAGTACTTTTTCATCCCATTTAACTAATATAATAGATATTTTGAATAATGCTACAGATAATAGTTTAATACTTCTTGATGAGCTTGGTGCAGGAACAGATCCCATAGAAGGGGCAGCTCTTGCCAGGTCAATTTTGGAATATCTTCATAACAGAGGTATTCTAACAGTTGCAACAACCCATTATGGATCTTTAAAGCACTTTGCTTATAACACCCCAGGTGTAGATAATGCTAGTGTAGAATTTGACATAGCAACTTTACAACCAACATACAAGCTTTTAATGGGTCTGCCTGGCAGAAGCAATGCTTTTGAAATATCAAAAAGGCTTGGTCTTGATATTTCCATAGTTGATAGGGCAAAGGAATTTATGGATTCTGATGAGATTGAAGTAGGTAATTTGATACAAGATTTAGAGCAATCCAGAAGACAAATAGAGCAGGATAGGGAGAAAATTCTTAAACAAAAACAGGAGGTTGAAGAGTATAAAGAGCGGCTAAAAGAAAAATATGAAAAACTAAGGGATCGTGAAAACCAAATCCTCGAAAAGGCTGCTGATGAAGCTCGAAATATCTTAAAAAAAGTTAAGCTAGAGGCGAAGGAAATTATTCAGGAACTGCGTGTAACAAAACAAATCCAGGAAACCCAGGATAGACTAAAAGGTTTGGATGATGAAATTTCCAAAACTAAAAAAGAAAAACCATCTTTCCATGCTGGTCAAAGACCAAAAGAATTACATATTGGTGAAGAAGTCTTTATTCCCAAGCTAAATCAAAAAGCAACAGTATTAGGGCCTGTTGGAGATAATGGGGATGTTTTTGTCCAAGCAGGAATAATGAAAATTAATGTTAAAATCAGGGATTTGAGGACAGTTGCTCAAAGTGAGGCAAAGAAGGAAAAATCAAGACCCATAACGGCACTAATAACAGAAAAGAGCAAGGGCATTTCCCCGGAATTAGATTTAAGAGGTTATACTGGGGAGGAAGCAATCAAGGCATTAGAAAAATACCTTGATGATGCAGTAATTGTAGGATTAGGACAGGTTTCTATTATCCATGGTAAAGGTACTGGAGCCTTATCCAGGGCAGTACAGGAATACCTAAAGACACATGCTCAAGTAAAGGATTTTAGATTTGGACAGCATGGAGAAGGTGGTCATGGTGTGACTGTGGTAAAATTATAGTTAAAATTGGCTTTGCAAAAAAATAATAAAAGGAACTTGACCTCATTAGACATGAGATCAGTTCCTTCTTTGTATTTCATCTAGTATTTACACTTATGGTATTACTTAACCGATTGCCGGCAATGATTTGATATTTATAATTCTTTCCTGGTTCAATAGCTTCGTCTAGAAATGTTGTTCCAGTCGTAGAACCAAGCTGTTTTTTAAAATCTCCATTTTCCCAGCGTTGGATCTTATAGGTAATATCTGTTCCTATGGAATTCCAGTTTAAGAGAATTCCCTGGTTAGTACCGTCATTAATTAACTCTACAGACAACTTCAAGGGTACCTCGCCATTTTCAAAATCTATATGGTTGTTAGGCCCATTTTCAGAACCTGGTTCTGGATCTGACTCTGGGGTTAAAATCTGATGTTCATGCAGATCACAGTATTTACTTGGAATGTCATTGGGAGCCATCCTTCTTTCAGTTACTACATGACTAGGACAACCGCCGTCCTGACCCGTTTGGGGTATAAGTGCCAGGAAGGGAACTCCCCTGTGTCTTTCATCTTCACATAAATAAACAATCTTTTTGGTTTGAGAATCATGCATATCACATATCTCATTTGGATATGTCATATTATAGTCCTCAGGATAAACCCCTGGACGACTTGGTGGTGGAGTATAGGGAACTGGTCTTTGTAAATACACTCCATATACTATATCAATACAATATTGAGAAGGACGTTTGCCAGTATCAGCACAAATTGGTGCCTCAATCCATACATTAGAAATCTCTTTTGGAACATTATCTCTTGTAAAAACTTCATTAATTATATACTGGCTGGGTGTCAATTCACTTGGCAGCAAGCCAGACTTAGCATCAACAGCTGTATATACAAGGTTTGAAGGCTTGGGGAACTGTTTAACAGGTTGATTCTTTAAAGCTTCCAGCATAGCCTGCCTCCAAATTGCAGCTGGCATATGACCTCCAAATACTGCCTTGAGATAATGCCTGGTTGTAGTTTCATCATATCCCATCCACACCACTGCTGTGTATTCAGGTGTATAGCCGGCAAACCAGGCATCTCTAAAATTATTACGTAAGTTTCTAAACTCTGGAAGATCTGGCAGCTGGGTAGTACCAGTTTTTCCAGCAGCGGGCCTTCCAAGGTTTGCCCTGGTTCCTGTACCACTTTGAATAACTGTAACAAGCATATCCGTCATCAAATAAGCTGTCTGTTCACTCATAACAACATTTTTACTTGGATTTGCTTCATATAATACTTGCCCATCTTTATCAACTATTTTGCGTATAGCATGGGATTCAACTAGTATGCCCTGATTAGCAAAAGCGCCATAGGCTGTAGCCATATCAAGAGGCGATACACCATGGGTTAGTCCACCGAGGGCCAAACTCAGGTTCCTGTCATTATCAGAAAGTGGTAAACCAAGCCTTTTAGAAAATTCATAGCCCTGATTTACTCCCGCCTGCTGTAGCGCTTTAACAGCTGGGATATTAACCGAGTCCTTAATAGCTGCTCTCATTGTAATTAAGCCTCTCCAACGTCTATCAAAGTTGTGAGGAGAATATGTTGCTCCGCCGCCTCCTGGAAAATCAGTTGGCACATCATCATATACTGTAGCTGGAGAGTGACCAGCCTCGAGAGCAGGTCCATATGCAGCAATAGGTTTTATTGTTGAACCTGGCTGTCTTTTCATGTCCGTTGCCCTGTTAAAGCCCCTGCGTGTTGATAGTTCTCTGCCACCAACGAGTGCTTTAATTTCTCCACTGCGATGATCTAATAGTATTGCAGCACTTTCTATTAATACTTCATCTACCCCAGGAGGAAAGTTATCTGGATTACTATATAACTCTTCAAGCTTTTTTTGTACTCTAGTATTCATGGTAGTATAGATGCTTAAACCACCTTTATAGATTTGAGCAGATTCCATACCCATGTCCTCTAGAATACTTGAAGCTTCTTTTATTACATAGTCAATAAACCATGGATAGTTTTCCTGCATCTGACCTCTATTTTCATTTAAAACAAATTCTTCCTTCTTGGCCTCCTCAGCCTGCTCTTTAGTAATAAAACCATGTTTTGCCATTAAATTCAAAACAGTATTTCTCCTACTCATGGCTAATTCAGGGTTTCTAAATGGTGAATAAGCTGATGGTCTCTGAACTAAACCTGCCAACAATGCAGATTCAGCAAGAGTTAACTCGTTAAGCTCCTTGTCAAAAAAAACTTGAGCCGCAGTCCTAACACCCCATGCCCCTTCCCCAAAATTTATATGATTTAAATATAAATTGAAAATTTCATCCTTAGTATATATTCTTTCTAATTGTATGGCCAGAAGTACTTCTTGGATCTTTCGTTCCATTCTTTTTTCTCTGTGACCAATGAAAGCATTACTGGCTAACTGCATGGTGATTGTACTAGATCCTTGAGCATAGCTACCACGTTGAATATTAGCAATAACTGCTCTGCCAATAGCTCTAATATCAACACCAAAGTGATCATAAAACCTTATATCTTCTGTTGCAAGAAAAGCTTCTTTAACAGAATCAGGAATTTCATCAAAAGAGGCCCATATTCTATTTTCTGCACCCCTTAACTGGGCGACTACTTCATCTTGATCATCATAGATGAATGCAGATAAAGCAGGATCATAAGTCAAATCAAACTCAGGCATGTTTTTTATTACTCCTACCATAAAGCCAATGCCTGCTCCACTAATAATAAAAACTAATAATAATAACACAAATAAAGAAAAACGCCATTTGTTTAGTTTACGTTTCTTCTCATTAATATTGTTTTTCTTTGTGCTGGACATTTTCCTTACCTCCTTGATTATCAAAATCAATACAAAAAACCATTGCTTGACCTAGTTCATTATAACATAAAATAAAAACCAAGAGAAATTCATAATATTTTATTGTATAAGAAACTTTAATTATGTTAAAATAAAAAAACATAATGCAAACGGCTCTTCTTACCAGCTGGTGAGAAGATATTTTTTTGCAGGCTTTAAGTTCACGCTTTAGTTATGGAGGGATAATAATTGTTAGTATATGATTTAAATACGCAAATTGAAATTATTAAAAGGGGCACAGCAGAAATTATTCCAGAAACGGAACTAATTGCCAAGCTCGAGAACTCTTTGAAAAATAATCAACCCTTAAAAGTTAAGCTTGGTCTTGACCCCAGTGCCCCGGATATTCACCTGGGACATACAGTTGTATTACATAAGATGAGACAATTTCAAGAGTTGGGGCACCAGGTTATTATCATAATTGGTGATTTTACTGGCCGCATTGGTGATCCAACTGGTAAATCAGAAACAAGGAAACCCTTGACAGAAGAAGAAATTAAAAATAATGCCCAGACTTATAAAGAACAGATTTTTAAAATTCTAGATAAAGAAAAAACCCAGGTTGTTTTTAACAGCCATTGGTTAGCTCCCCTTAACTTTGCACAAATAGTGGAACTTGCTGCAAAAACTACAGTGGCAAGAATGCTTGAAAGAGACGATTTCTCAAAAAGATATAGTTCAAACCAACCAATAAGCATTCATGAGTTCTTTTATCCTTTAATGCAGGGTTATGATTCAGTCCATTTACATGCGGACATTGAACTAGGTGGAACTGACCAGAAATTTAATCTATTAATGGGTCGTACCTTGCAAAAGGAATACAATCAGGAACCTCAAATTGCTATAACCATGCCTATACTTGAAGGCTTAGATGGTGTCCAAAAAATGAGCAAAAGTCTTGGGAATTATATAGGCATTAATGAAGCTCCAGAAGAAATCTACGGGAAAGCAATGTCCATAGCAGACGAGTTAATGCTTAGATATTTTGAATTAGTAACTGATATTACTTTAGACGAATTAAATCAATTAAAGTTGCAGCTTGAAAGGGGACAGCTCCATCCAAGGGATACAAAAATGAGATTAGCAAAAACCCTTGTGACCATGTATCATGGACAGGATGCAGCTCAAAAGGCAGAAAAGCATTTTAAAACTGTATTTCAAAAAAAGGATTTGCCAGATGATATTCCAGAACTTGTTATTAAAGCGGACATGCTGGAAAATGGGAGGATATGGCTGCCTAAATTAATCGTAGATGGGAATTTATCAAACAGTACTAGTGAGGCTAGAAGGCTTATAAAGCAGGGTGCAGTGAGAATTAATGATGAAAGAATTGAAGACCTTGATTATAAGCTGCAGCCTGAGGATAATATGGT